>JAACTI010000135.1 GCA_009993495.1 Deltaproteobacteria bacterium
ATGAGTCGTCCCCTCCATGCGCTGATTGTCAGTGTTGTGGTGCATGATCAACACCAGCGGGTGCTGTTGATCCGCCATCCCCATCGCGGTTGGGAATTGCCCCAGGGACATGTTGAGCATGGCGAAGATCTGCTCACAGCGGCCGGGCGTGAGGTTTTTGAAGAGACCGGTTATCAGGTTGCAGTTGTGCGTTTGCTTGGCATTTATTCAAAAATTGAACCCTTGCCCTCGGCGTTAATCTGCGGTTTTGAAGCGCGGGTGCTGGCGGGGGAAGCGACAACCAGCAGCGAAAGTCTTGAAGTCGGCTGGTTTGATGAGGCTGTTGCCTTGGAAATGCCGGAACATCCGGTGAATCGTGACCGATTACAGCGTCTGTTGGCCGCGCGCGAGGGGATCGACTATTGCAGTTATCGCATGTTTCCTTTTGTGACGACGGAAGGGGTTGAGTTTTAGTGGGGCGAGTAACGCTCCTCAGCGCACGCTGGTGGTGTTTTGTCAGTAGTCTAGCTTGGCGAAGGCTGATTTTTCTGATGCGTGCAGGGCGTCTTCGAGGGTGATGATGCCGTGCGCTTCGAGGAGGGGAATAAGTTTGAGCAGCACCTCGGCGGTGACGATTGAGTCGCCGAGGGCGGTATGTCGGCCGACGATGGTGATATTGAAGCGTTTGGCGATGCCGTCGAGGCCATGGCCTTTGAGGTTAGGATGAATAATCGAAGACAGGAGTAAGGTATCCAGAACCGGGTTGTCAAAGCGCACCCCGGATTTTTTTTCCTGTAATTGCAAAAAACGCATATCAAAGGCGGCGTTGTGGGCTACCAATATCGCCCCCTCGGCAAAACGATGGAAGATTGGTAAAACCTTGTCAATGGTTGGCTGTCCCGGCAACAGGGCGGGGTCGATGCCGTGGATGGCGACGGATGAGTCCGGCACCGAACGCTTCGGATCTATGAGCTGATCGATGGTTTCATGATGCAGGATCCGACCGTTCACAATCCGGATGGCACCCAGCTGGATGATTTCATCCCCTTCCGAGGGATTGAGCCCGGTGGTTTCCGTGTCGAAAACCACGAAGGTCAGTTTTCGCAGGGGGGTTTGCGCCATTTCGGCGTCACCGCGCTGCTCGAACAGGTCAAACTCATAAGAAATGGGGCGATGTTCGAGCTGAGATTGTATCGTCGGGGCCCCATTTTCGGTGGTTTTTGCGTAACGAATGCTCAGCCCGCCAAAACCCTTTCCGCCGGCATCGGGAAGATAGTTCATTTTGCCGGCCATGCGCTCAAGCAGGCTGGCAAAGCTGAAAGATTCACCGCGACTGTTGCTGAGGAGCGGGCTGTCGCGCCAGTTGTCGAGCTGGGCGGCTTCTTCTATGCCCGGCTGCCAGCGAATGTCCAGACACAGGTAGTGACTTTCGGCAAAGAGGCGAAAGTCAAATTTTGTGATGTGATGATGGTTGACTAAGAGTCCGGCCAAATGGGTGAGTGACTGAACGAAAGAATAACTGTCGAGTTTCAGCCACACACCGGGCGCGCTTTCAAAACTGGTTTGACAGTTAAAGCGGTCTTTAATGTTGCGGGTTAAGACTTCAAGAATGCTTTCCCCAGGGATATCCTCCACCTTGCTTTGGGCGCGCAAATGCATGGTGTAATCTTTTCTGGCTTCTTGCAGCCGCAATTCAAGGGTCTGAGAAGCTCGATCAATAGTGGCTCGGTTTTGTTGTAGCCGCTCAAGTTGCATCTGTGGGTTTGCCAGAATAGTGGTGATCGAGTCACGAATGTCCTTCAGCGCGTCCTGCAGATCGTCAGTCAGGGAGCGCAGCAGGGAGTCCCGGCGGCTGTCGGCAGTAATTTGAGCGGTCATGTCTTCCAGGGTTAAGACAAAGCCGGTCATGCTTGGCTGCTCATTCTGCTCGGCAAGAACCAGCGCCAGATTCACGCGCAGATAGGTGCCACCATGGTGGGAGAGCATAAAGTTGCTGATGGGGGCTGTTTGGCCAT
Source organism: Deltaproteobacteria bacterium (assembly GCA_009993495.1). Taxonomy (GTDB): domain Bacteria; phylum Desulfobacterota; class Desulfuromonadia; order Desulfuromonadales; family Geopsychrobacteraceae; genus Geopsychrobacter. The sequence continues at coordinate 1,995 of JAACTI010000135.1, forward strand.
GGGCCAGGGCGCGGTTGGACAATTCCAGGGCATGGGCAATCGGGTTGCGGTCGAGCAGGCCGAAAACCGAGCGTCCCAGGCCAATAATCCCTTGCGGTTGCTCAGTTTCGTCGTTAGCGCTGCGCTGACCCGCGTCAAAAAGCTGTTTGGCCTTGTTGTTGTACAACAAAATCTGGCCGTCGCGGTTACACACCAGAACAGCATGGGGAATTTCTGACATCAAGGCCGCCAGACGGTTGCGTTCTTCCTTAATCTGGGCTTTGGAGCGGGCAATCTGCTCGTTGATATCCTGCTGCATGCGGCTGGAACTATCGGCTGACTCATTGATGACCTGGGCCAGAAATTTCAGTTCGCGTGCGCCGCGTGGCGGCACCCGATAGCTGGCGTTGGCTTTGGCAATCAGTCGGGTTTCTTCACTTAATTTCAAGATGGGGATGATGTAAAAATGAAACAGCAGGCTCACCAGGCCGCCGATGAGCAGACAGAGGACGAGTGCTCCCAGCAAGGGGAAGGGCAGAAGTTTAACGACGAGGTGGCTGACAAAATCTTTTTCTGTGACGTTCAGGCTATGCCAGGAGCCGGTGAAGCTGAGACCGATCACGGTAAAGGTAATGCCGATGATGGCCAGCAGAAACAACCAGTATTTGGTGCGTGGGGTCATGGTTTGCCTCGGCGGTGCGGGATCAGGAATTAATCGGTAGGAAAGGGCTCATGGCGCAGATCTTCCCAGTAGTCGGTTATGCGTTTCACCAGCGCATGTCCGCGCCCGTTATTGACCGCATTGAAGAGTGAGCCAAAGGTTTCGCGCTCGATCCGCAGTTCGTAATAAATTTTCGCCAGATGAAAATAAAGCCAGCCTCTGGTTTCGTTGTTTTGCGCAAGAGAAAGCCCACGCTGTGCTTCGACCAGAGCCTCGTTGTAGCGTTCCTCGGTGAACAGCAACATGGCTTTCAAATCGTAACGACGGCTGTCGAGGGGGGGCAGGATTTCGATCTGCGACTGCGCCTGGCGGCGGTTGTCAAAGTTGCTTAAATCCAACAGGGCAAGCCGATAGCCGACTTCGTAGGCCAGGGCAGTGTCGGTTGAGGGATATTTGAGAGCCTTGCGCAAGGCTCGGCGCGCCGCTGGATATTGCCCCTGCCCTTCAAGCAGGTCGGCATACAATAAACCGTCGGCCATGTCGGGTTGACCTTCAAGCGCAAGTTCCAGTTCCTTGATGGCTTGTTGAAAGTCGCGAACTGTGAGCAGTTCCAATGCCCATTGACGGTGTTGCTGGGGTGACACTTGCGGCCCTGGCGGAGCGCAGGCGAACAAGCTCAGCAAGAGAAACATGAGGCAGAGATTCGGCATTAGCGTCCTTCCCCTTCGGTTGAAATGGCGCAAATTTGTGAGTGAGTATAGCAAAAACGGCGACCCTTTGCAGAAACTGGTCGCCGTTTTTTATGGGGGGATCAAGGGCCTCAGGCGGTGAGTTGCTTGAGGGCCTCCAGATATTTTTCACTGGTTTTCTGCACAATCTCGGCGGGCAAAGGGGGCGCCGGTGCCTTTTTACCCCAGTCGAGGGTTTCCAGGTAATCGCGCAGGAACTGTTTATCGAAACTTGGTTGTGGGCGGCCCGGTGCGTATTGGTCGCTGGGCCAGAAACGCGACGAATCCGGCGTCAGGGCTTCATCAATCCACAGCAGTTGATTGTTATATAAGCCAAATTCAAATTTTGTATCGGCGATGATGATGCCTTTGCCGGCGGCATATTCACGGGCACGTTGGTAAATTTTAAGACTGGTGTCGCGCACCTGTTGCGCCATTTGTGTCCCGCAGATTTCAACGGCCTGGTCAAAGGAAATATTTTCATCATGCGCACCCAGGTCGGCCTTGGTCGATGGGGTGAAGATCGGTGCATCAAGCCGTGCACTTTCGCCCAGACCAGCGGGCAAAGGGATGCCGCAGATCGAACCCTTCTGCTGGTATTCTTTCCAGCCGCCGCCCGACACATAGCCGCGGACGATGCATTCCACCGGCAGGGGGGCCGCTTTTCTGGTGAGCATGCTGCGACCTTCGAGCTGGTCACGGTACTGGTGGGTTATGGCCGGGAAGTCGCTGACCTCGGTCGAGATCAGATGATGGGGCACCAGATCGGCCATCATTTCGAACCAGAATTTTGAAATCTGGGTCAGGACATAACCTTTTTGTGGAATCCCTTCATCCATGATGACATCAAAGGCCGAAATGCGATCACTGGTGACAATCAGCAGATGCTCGCCAAGGTCGTAAATATCGCGAACCTTGCCGCGATTCACCATTTTTAGTTGCGGACAATGAGACTGGGTCAGAAGGCGGCTCATTTATTCTTATCTCCGGGATAACTGATTATCGAGGGTCGGATCGATGCTGATTTGGGCAGCATCACGCAGGGTTTTCAAGGTTTCGCTGATGGCCGCTTCCTTTTTTTGTGCCAGCAGACGGTCTTCTATTTTCTGTTTTTCCGCGGCATCAAGCTTTTCCAGGTCGGCCTTTTCGGTTTGTTTGAGACTGATGAGAATATAAGTTTCGCCCTGCTTAAAAACCTGTGTTCCCAAGGGGGCCGCTTCGGTCAAAGCAAAGGCGGCATCAGCCAGTTCCTGTGATGAGCCGATCCGGGGAACAAAGGCCCCATAACTGTGGCTGAACAGACCGGTTTCTTCAACTTGATAGGTGGCGGCCTTGGCGCTTTTAATCAAACTTTTTGCGGCCAGAGTTTTTTCCAGCAGTTGTTCGGCGGCCGTTTTGGCCAGTTCAGCGGCTTGTTGTTTACGGTAAGCTTCTTCGGCCGCGCTTTTGATCTGGTCAAACGCCGGAATGGTGCTTTCCTGGCGCTCTTTCAGGGCAAAAAGGAAAACGCTCGTGGCGGTCTGTACCGGGCGGGCGAGTTCACCTTCTGCCAGCACAAAAGCGGCAGCGTTGATCTCTTCAAGCCGACCAATGCCGTCGATGGCTTCGGCGCGGCCAAACAGGCCGGTTTCCTTGACTTCCAGGTTGTTGGCCGTGGCTGCCTGTTCCAGATCTGCAGTTTTACGGTTGATATTATAGGCATCCATGGCTTTTTCGAAGGCAAGCTGGCGCGACTTCTCCTGGCGCAATCCGGCTTTGACCTGTTCCATGGATTCGGCCAGGGTCTTGATGCCCGGCGCGTTATATTCTTCCAGTTTAATAATATGAAAACCGAAATCGGTTTCGACCAGCGCGCTGATTTCGCCAGGTTTCATGGCAAAGACCGCATCCTCGAAGGGTTTAACCATAGTACCGCGGCTAAAGGAGCCGAGATCGCCGCCTTTGGTTGCACTGCCGGGGTCGTCGGAATAGGCTCGCGCCAGGGTGGCAAAATCTTTGCCCTCATTAAGTTGTTTAAGCAAGGATGCGGCAAACGCTCGGCGCTCAGCTTTCGTCGCTTCAGCGGCAGCCTTGTCGACCTTCACCAGAATGTGTGCGGCCTTGACTTGTTCAATGATTTCAAATTGGTCAAGGTTCCGCCGATAGTAACGTTCCAGTTCTTCATCCGTGAAAGCGGTCAGTTCTTTTGCATAATCGGTGGCTTCAAATTTCAGGTAACGCAGGGCAACCTTTTCCGGCTGACGGAATTCCTCCTGATGCGCGTTGAAATATTCCTTGAGGGCTTCAGACGTGACCTCGACCTTGTTTTCAAAACTGGCAGGGAGCAAACGCACGAAATTGAGATTGATCTTGTCGTTTTCTTCGCGATAGGCGGTTTCGATTTCTTCGGGGGTGACATTGAGCCCCAGTTGCAGCTGATTACGCAGCTTTTCCACCAGTAATTGATTGCGCTGACTGGCTTCATACTGCTCTGGCGTCATACGTTCGTACGCGAGAATTTGCAGGTAACGATCGCGGCTAAAAACGCCATTTTCCTGAAAAGCTGGAGTTGCGGCAATGGCCTTGATGAGTTCATCCTTACTGATTTCCAACCCCGATTTTTGCGCTTCCTGGGCCAGCAGGGTCTGACTGATGAGTTGATCGATGGCCTGCTGCGGCAGATTCAGCTGTTTTTCGAGCTGCGGGGTGAAGCTGTCGCTATAGATACTGCGATAAAGGTTATACAGGTTACTGTAGGTGCTCTGATATTCATCGTAAGAGACGCTGGTGTCATTAATTTTGAGTGCGGCATTGCCCGCCTGCGGCCCGGTATCGCTCCCGCGCCCCCAGACCAAGAAGACGGTACCGACAAAGGCAGCGATAATCACCCAGAAGATAATCCGGACAATCATTGATTTTTGCTTGGTGCGAATCAAGTGCAGCATGAAAGAAAAACTCCTTGATAGCTGAGCAGAAAGTGACGAAAACAGCCCCGAATACTAGCTCAGTCCTCCGCAGAAAAGCAATCCTTATTTGCTGCTTTGGCCCTTGCGCAATCAGGGTCGGTTTGCTAGAGTGTGCGCGGTTTCAGTTGAAGCTGGTTCAGGTCGATTTTTCCGCCCCTGAGGGCAGAGGATAAAATTTCCATGTTCAATATTTTTGATGCCCTCTGGGGTCTGTTTTCCAACGATCTGGCGATTGATCTGGGCACGGCGAATACGCTGGTGTTTATGAAGGGCAAGGGGATTGTTGTCAGTGAACCTTCGGTGGTTGCAGTGCATACCGGCCCCGGTGGTGTGCGGCGGGTGCTGGCGGTGGGTAAGGATGCCAAGGAAATGCTCGGGCGCACCCCGGGCAGTATTACCGCGATCCGTCCCATGAAAGATGGCGTTATCGCCGATTTTGACTATACCGAGGAGATGCTGCGTTACTTCATCCGTAAGGTTCACAACCGCAAAAATCTGGTGCGACCGCGTATTGTTATCTGTGTGCCTTCGGGGATTACCCAGGTTGAAAAGCGCGCGGTGCGCGAATCGGCTGAATCGGCGGGAGCCCGTGAAGTCTATCTGATTGAAGAGCCTATGGCCGCGGCCATTGGTGCCGGGCTGCCGATTACGGAAGCTTCGGGCAACATGATTGTGGACATTGGCGGGGGGACGACGGAAGTCGCGGTGATTTCCCTGGCGGGGATTGTTTACTCCCAATCGGTGCGGATTGGGGGCGACAAGCTCGATGAATCGATCATGCAGTATATGAAGCGCAAGTACAACCTGCTGATTGGCGAGCGCACGGCTGAAGCGGTTAAGATCGGTATCGGCAATGTCTATGCGATTGACGATGAAGTTTACACCATGGAAGTGAAGGGTCGCGATCTGGTCAGCGGCATCCCCAAAACGATGGAAATCAACTCCAACGAAATTCGTGAGGCGATGTCTGAACCGGTCAATACCATTATCGAAGCGGTTCGGATTGCCCTTGAACGCACGCCGCCCGAGCTGGCCGCCGACATTGTCGACAAGGGCATTGTATTGGCGGGCGGTGGTGCCTACCTCAAAAATTTGGATGCCCTGCTGCGTGAAGAAACCGGCCTGCCGGTGACGGTGGCGGATGAGCCCCTGTCGTGCGTGGTTTATGGTTCGGGCAAGGTTCTCGAACATATGGATCTGCTGCGCCAGGTTGCGATTCCTTCGTAACCTCTCCCCCAGGGGTCGAAAAAACATCCGGGCCCTAGACCTGCGAAGCCGTTGCCGCGTCTTCGCGGATCTGCGGTTTTTTTGCAGGAACTGCTGATGCGTCATTTTTTGAAACGGCATCAAACTCTTATTCTGGCTGTCCTGTTACTGCTGGCGATGCTGCTGGTCTATTCGTTTAATCTGCGTCAAAAATCTGCAACAACTTTGCTGGAACGTGTGGTTCTGGCGGTGACCGAGCCCCTGCAGGCGGCCCTGACCCTTTCAGGGCGCAGCGTCGGTGCGCTCTGGACGCGCTATCTGTGGCTCATTGAGACCCAGGAGCAGAATCTGGCGTTGAGCCGTGAGAATCGCGAGCTGCGTGCCAGCCTCCAGGGGGTGAGCGAGACCCGCCTGGAAAATCAACGGTTGCGAAAGCTGCTGGATTTTGTTGAAACCGATCCGAGACCGGTGCTGCCGGCCATGGTCGTGGCCGAAGATGCCAGCAGTTGGGCGCGCACCATTGTGATCGACAAGGGCGCACTCCAAGGGGTGCGCGAAGGCTTGCCGGTGGTGGTCGCCGAAGGCGTGGTCGGGCGCGTGATCAAAGTTGCGCCGGGCAGTGCTCGGGTGCTGTTGGTGATAGACGCGTCGTCGTCCGTGGCCGGGTTGGTGCAACGTTTTCGCACGCGCGGGGTTGCGCGCGGCAATGGCCGTGGGCTGACTTTTGAGTACGCCCTGCGCGACGAGACGGTTCAAGTCGGCGATCTGATCATCACTTCGGGCATGGGAGGTTTGTTCCCCAAAGGCCTGGTGCTGGGGTATGTGACCCAGGTTCAGCGCACGGATGCCAGCCTTTTTCAGCAGATCGAGCTGCATCCTGATCTCGATTTTTCGCGGCTTGAGGAAGTTTTGGTGTTGTTGGAGCCTCCGCCGTGAGAGTGTTGTTGCTGTCTTTTTGTTGTGGGTTGATTTTCATGCTGCTGCAAACAACCCTTTTTGCCGCCGTGCTGCCGCCTGAATTACGCCCCAATCTGCTGCTGATTCTGGTTGTTTATCTGAGTTTAAACGAATCTTTCTCCCGCGCTGCGCTGCTGGCCACGTTTTTGGGCGCCTTGCAGGATGTCTTCAGTGGCACAACCCTCGGTCTGTATGCCATTACCCAACTGATGATTTTTATGCTGGTTCGACTCTTTGCTGCGCGACTGAATGTGGAGAGCCGCCGCTTGCTGCTGATTCTGTTAAGTGCCGGCACCCTGATGCAGGCGGTTGTCATCTCTTTTCTGCTTGCGCTTTTCGCTGACGCCGGCGCGGTGCTGCAAATTTTGATTCTGTCGCTTCCCGCCCAATTACTGGTGAATCTGCTGACCGGATTTGTCTTGCTGAACCTGCTACTGAAAGTTCAGCCCCTGTTGGGCACGCGCCTAGGCATGGCGGGTATTCCCTACCAGAGCAAACATCATGGGGCTTGATTCGCGCTGGATCGAACTGCCGAGCGTGCACCGCCGCTTACTGCTTTTTTCCGTGACGGCTGCGGCCCTCTTCTGTCTGTTGCTGTTGCGGCTCTGGTATCTCCAAATCATCAATACCGAAGATTACCAGGAACGTTCTGTGCGCAACCGCACGCGTGTTTTGCCCCTCGAAGCCCCGCGTGGTCCCATATTCGACCGTAATGGCCGACTGCTGGTGGGAAATCGACCCGCCTTCGGTATTTCGGTCATGCGTCAGGATGTTGAGAATCCACAAGCACTGCTGGCACTTTTGGCGCAGCTGCTGGACATTAATGCCACGACCCTCGAAAAACGCTGGCAGCAGGGCAAGGGCTTGCCTATTTACCGCCCTGTCGTTCTGGCAGAAGATGTGCCGCGCCAGTTTGCCGAACGGGTTCTGGAGCATAATACCGATCTGCCTGGGGTTCTGGTGTCCGTGCGTCCGGTGCGTGAATATCTGGAAAAGGGCTCGATTGCCCATGTCACCGGTTATCTGGGCGAGGTGACCGAAGCTGAGTTGAGCCAGGATCGAGGCAAGAATCTGCAAACAGGTGATGTGATTGGCAAGGTGGCTCTTGAAAAAACCTATGAAGATTTTTTGCGCGGCACCAAGGGGTTACGCCGGGTCGAAGTCGATGTGCGCGGCAAATTACTGCGCCCCCTTGAAATCGAAGCGCCTCAGCCTGGTCAGCGCGTTTTTCTCACCATCCAGCAAGAATTGCAGCAGGCTGCGAACCTTGCTTTCGGCGATAATTCCGGCGCCCTTGTCGCCATGGATGTGCGCACGGGTGAAGTTCTGGCAATGCTGAGTCGGCCAACCTATGATCCGTCGTTATTTGCCCGGGGGATTGAAAGTCAAGCTTGGACCGAGCTGCTGCGTGATCCCCGGCATCCCTTGCAAAACAAGGCCATATCCGGGCTGTATGCGCCGGCATCGACCTTTAAGATGATGGTCGCTTTGGCGGCTTTGCGTGAAGATTCTGGCGCGCGGCGGCGGGTGGTCGATTGCGATGGCAGCTTCGAGCTGGGAGAAGCGCGTTTCCGTTGCTGGAAAAAGGATGGCCACGGACGCACTGATATGATCAAGGCTCTGCGTGAAAGCTGCGACCTTTGGTTCTACCAGGTTGGGCTCGATCTGGGCATCGACAAAATTGCCGCTATTGCACGAGAATTCGGCCTGGGAGAGGTGGTTGGGTTTCCCCTGGCGGGGGAAAATGCCGGGGTTGTTCCTTCCCGTGCCTGGAAGAGACAACGTTTTCAAGCCCCCTGGTATGGCGGCGAAACCGTGATTGCCGCAATCGGCCAGGGCTATGTACTGGTGACCCCTTTGCAGCTGGCGGTTATGACTGCGGCGCTGGCGAATCAGGGCACACTGCTGAAACCGCAAATTGTGAAACGTGTGGAAGATTGGCAGGGCAAGGTGTTGCAGCAGACGACTCCCCAGATTCTGCATCAGATTGAAATGCCGGCGGCGGCCTGGCAAACAATTAACGATGGCTTGGTGGCAGCAGTTAATGAACCCCATGGCACAGGTTCAGCCTCGCGCATGGCGGAAGTGGTTGTCGCCGGGAAAACCGGGACATCACAGGTGGTACGGCGGAAATCGGAAGAGGAAGAAGAAAACCAGGCCGGAGAAGAGGTGCCTTATGAATTCCGTCCTCATGCCCTGTTTGTTGCTTACGCCCCTGCCGACAAGCCCCAAATCGCCGTGGCGATTGTGGTTGAACACGGTCGCCACGGTGGCGGCACCGCGGGACCGATGGCCAAGGCAGTTTTTGAGGCGTACTTCAAAGCGCAATCCACCGATTTTACCACCCTGGTTCTCATGGAAAAGGAGGAGTCGGACTGATGTTTGACCGGCGACTGGTGCTGAATTTTGATTGGGTGCTCCTGCTCAGCGTGCTGCTGCTGGTCAGCGCGGGGATTATAAATTTATATAGCGCCACGGCCAACTGGGCGACACCCGGGGGGGCTTTTTATCTCAAGCAGATCTTCTGGTTCAGCGGTGGTTTGGGGCTGATGTTGCTGACCAGTGCTTTTGATTACCGCCATTTAGAACACTATGCTCTCCATGCGTACTTTTTGACCATTGGTCTGCTGCTTTATGTTCTGCTGTTTGGCAAAACATCCATGGGGGCGACGCGCTGGATTCATCTGGGTTTTTTTAATCTGCAACCCAGTGAACTCGCCAAACTGGTGATCATTTTGCTGCTGGCGCGCATTTTCGGCCGTACCGCCAAAACTTTGGGCTACGGCCTGAATGATCTATGGGCACCCGCCGTTCTGTTGCTCATTCCATTTGCACTGATTCTGCGCCAGCCTGACCTGGGAACGGCTCTTTTGCTGCTGTTTATTGCGGGATCCATGCTTTTTTTTGCCGGTTTGCAGCGTCAGACCTTCCTGACGTTGGTGGCTGCAGGGCTTTTGGCTCTGGGAGGTGGCTGGTTTATGCTTCACGATTATCAGCGCGAACGCGTGCTGACATTTCTTGATCCGGAAGCCGATCCCTTGGGGAGCGGCTATCACATTATTCAGTCCAAAATTGCCGTCGGCAGTGGGGGCTTCTGGGGCAAAGGTTTTATGCAAGGAACCCAGTCGCAGCTCTCTTTTCTGCCCGAGCGCCATACCGATTTTGCCTTTTCGGTCTTTGCCGAAGAATGGGGATTCAGCGGCAGCTTTCTGCTGTTATTGACCTATCTGTTTCTGGTGGTTTGGGGCATTTATATCGCGCGACGGGCCGCCGACCGTTTCGGTATGTTTTTGGCCATTGGTGCTGTTGCCATGATTTTCTGGCACATTATCATTAACCTGGCGATGGTCATAGGTTTGCTGCCGGTGGTCGGGGTGCCCTTGCCCCTGTTTTCCTATGGTGGAACCAGCATGATCACCACCATGATCGCAATCGGCTTGCTGATGAATGTCAGTATGCGGCGTTTTATGTTTTAAGCTGGAACCACGAATAGACACCAAGACACACGAATTTTGATCAGATAAAAAACATCATGATTGGCGCTAATCTTCCGCTAAACGCAGATTTTCAACACCAAGGAGGGCGGCTGTCATTTTTTTGGATTTCCTCTGGGCCTCTACCGGCTCTGCGCGAGACAAGTGCCTGAATAAATTAAGGATCGTCAGGGCCAGTGCTGAAAGGCGATGGTTCCACCGGATTCAGCCAGACATCGTTAGCACTCAAGGGGTCGGCATAGCGCAGCACCCCGCTCTTGAGAATCGGCTGGTGACGTTCGAGGGGGTCGATTTCGCGCAGCAGGCGATCGACCGCGATAAACAGACCCATCCACATGCCATGTTTGCGCAGGGCCTGGCGGGCGTAGGTCGAACAGGTCGGATCCATCTGGCAGCGCGGGCCATCAATCGGTGAAACGTAGGTCTGGAAAAAACCTACCGCCTGATCGAGGGGATTCAGAGTTGCGTCGTTCGGGGCAGGAGCCGCTGCCATCAGCGGGCTGCTTGTCAACAGCCAAAGGCTGAGAGCGCAGAGAATGTCAAAGGTTTGAGCGCGCATAAAAGCCTCACTTGGGGGGGGGCGCAAGGCTGCGCAGCCAGGCCAGGCGTTCGCGGATGTTTTTTTCATAGCCTGCTGCCACTGGGGTGTAAAAGCTGCGTCCGTGCAGGGCTTCAGGCAGATGCTGTTGCTGGGCTGCGGCCGCGGCATCATCGTGGGCGTAGGCGTAACCTTTGCCGTAGTCGAGCTCTTTCATCAGCCGGGTCGGGGCATTGCGCAGGGATTTGGGCACCGGCAGGGCTCCGCTGGCGCGTACTTCGGCCTGCGCCTGCTTGATGCCCAGATAGCTGGCATTGCTCTTGGGGGCCGTCGCCAGATAGGTAACACCCTGAGCCAGATTGATGCGTGCCTCGGGCAAGCCGACAAAGTGCACCGCCTGTTGTACCGCCATGGCCAATTGCAGGGCGCGCGGATCGGCGTTGCCAATATCTTCCGAAGCAAAAACTACCATGCGGCGCACAATAAAAAGGGGATCTTCCCCCGCTTCGAGCATGCGTGCCAGCCAATAGAGCGCGGCGTCAGGGTCGCTGCTGCGCATACTTTTGATGAAGGCTGAAATGACGTTGTAATGTTCTTCAGCGCCCTTGTCGTAGCGCAGGGCCTTCTTCTGCAGGGCTTCTTGAGCGGCAACCAGGTTGATGTGTTCTGCGGTGGCCGCGGCCACTTCCAATGCCCCCAGCGCAATGCGGGCATCGCCACCCGCCTGCTCGGCCAGAAAATCTAGGGCGTCGTTATCGGCCTTCAGCTGCAAAGCTCCCAGGCCGCGTTCTTCGTTCAGGGCACGTTGCAGGAGCTGCCGCAGATCCTCGGGGGACAGGGGTTCAAGCACAAAAACGCGTGAGCGCGAAAGCAGGGCCGAGTTAACCTCGAAGCTGGGGTTTTCGGTGGTCGCGCCGATCAGGGTAATGTTTCCCTTTTCAACCGCCGGCAAAAAGGCATCCTGCTGGGCTTTGTTGAAACGGTGAATTTCATCAACAAACAGCAGGGTGCGCCGCCCGTGATAGGCCTGTTGGTTTTTGGCCTCGGTCAGGATTTCGCGCACCTCTTTGATGCTGCCCAGCACGGCCGAAAAAAATACGAAACGACAGCGGGTGGTATTGGCGATCACCTGCCCTAAGCTGGTTTTGCCTGTCCCTGGCGGCCCCCATAAGATCAATGAACCCAGCTGATCGCTTGCGATCAGCCGCCGCAGAAGTTTGCCGGGTGCCAGCAGGTGCTGTTGGCCAACCACCTCGTCCAGCCCGCGAGGCCGCATGCGTTCGGCCAAGGGACGGCTGCTGGAGGTCTGGGTGGCCTGGTTGAAAAGATCATCCATGGGGTGAGCTTGCTCCTTTTTGTTAAGCTGCCCGAATGTAGCATGACAGCGGCTTGGCGACAAGCGTGTAAGTTGTTGAAAGTGATAGACTTTGGGCCTTGGCCTGTGGTATCTGATGAGCGGATTATACGGATTTGGCGCGCTCAGAACGGAGACTGCCCTTGATACGCACTGTTGGTATTTATGCCAAAAAAAATCACCCGGCCGCGCCGCAACTGGTCGATGAAATCTGTCAGCAGTTGCAGGCTGCAGGCGTTGCTTTTTTGCTTGAACCCTGGTTGGCTGAGACGCTGAAGCCGAATACACCGGTTGACGAGAAAGACATCCCCCGCCAGGTTGAGTTGATCCTTGTGCTGGGTGGCGACGGCACCCTCATTTCGGTGGCGCGGAAGGTCAATGGTCTGGAAGTGCCGATTCTCGGCGTTAATCTGGGCAGCCTGGGTTTTTTGACCGAAATTACCCGGGCTGAATTGCCCGATCTCCTCACGGCGGTGCTGGCGGGCAATTACGCGATTTCAAGCCGCATGATGCTTGATGTGACTATTTTGCGCTCGGGCCAACGGGTCGAGTGCCATACCTTGCTTAACGACGCGGTGATTAATAAAGGCACTCTGGCGCGAATTATTGACATGGAAACCCGCGTTGATGGTGAATATCTAACAACCTTCAAGGCCGATGGTCTGGTGGTCAGCACGCCGACGGGCTCTACCGGCTACAACCTGGCGGCGGGTGGTCCAATCATCTATCCGGGGATCAACAGCCTGGTGATTACGCCCATCTGTCCCCACATGCTCACCAACCGGCCTTTGATTGTTTCGAGTCGCGCAACGATTTCCGTGGATATCAACTTCGCCGACGACGTCGTTTATTTCACCGGCGATGGCCAGGTTGGTGCCAGTTTGCGGCCTGGTGACCGCATTGAAATCTGTCGCTCTAAAGCCCGTACTCTGCTCATAAAAAGCCCGCACCGCGATTATTTTGAAATTTTACGCACCAAATTAAGCTGGGGGGAACGTTGAATCCAGCGTTGGTTTTATCCTGAAAACGGCTGTTGAAACCACGGAAGACACGAAAAGACCCGGAAAATTACAACATGACAGCCAAACAGTCATTCTCCAAACAGGGTACACCATGCAAGTTGCATATCTTTCTGATTTGGTGTGTGTTTTCCATGGTTAACTGCTTTTTCTAGGTTTATTCTTATGTTGACCGAACTGATTATTCATAATTTCGCAATTGTCGAAAAACTTCAGGTGGCGTTTCATCCGGGTTTCAATGTGTTAACCGGCGAAACCGGCGCGGGCAAGTCCATCATTATCGACGCCGTTAACCTGTTGCTGGGCGGGCGCGCGCGCGGCGAAGTTATTCGTAACGGTACCGAAGAAGCCCGCGTTGAGGCAATATTTGACGTTGGCGCCAATCAGCTCCTGCGCGAACGCTTGCGTCAGGCCGAACTTGAAGATGGTGACGAGTTGCTGGTGCGGCGCATCATCGCGCGCAGCGGCAAAAACCGTATTTTTGTCAACGGCACCCCCATAACTCTCAATCAGTTGCGTGAATTGACGCCGCTGCTGGTGAATATTTATGGTCAGCATGAACACCAGGGGTTGCAACAGGTCGAAACTCACCTGCCGTTGCTCGATAATTTCGCCGGTTGTCAAAATGCCCTCGAAGCCTATCGGGCCGCCCATCGCGGTTATTCCGACCTTGCCCATCAACTGGAACAGCTCGCACAGAGCGAGCGCAACCGTCGGCAGCGTCTCGATATCCTCAATTTTCAACGTCAGGAAATTAGCGCTCTTGGGGTTGAAATTGGAGAAGATGATGAGCTGGAGCAGGAGCGCAAACTGCTGCGTCACGCCGGGCAACTGGCAGCGGCCAGTCAGGGTGGCTATGCCGCCCTCTACGCCGAATCGGGCGCGGTTTGCGAACAGCTAACGGCGGTCATCGCGGGCCTTGAGCGCCAACGCGACATTGATCCACTGCTCGGAGATCTGGCCGACAGTCTTAATTCCGCCTTGTTGAGCATCGAAGACATCGCCATACAGCTGCGCGACTATGCCGAGAAAATCAGCTTTGAACCCCAACGCCAGCAGCAGGTTGAAGATCGTCTGGCCCAGTTGACCAGCCTCAAACGTAAATATGCCCCCACCTTGGCAGAACTCCTCGCTTATTTGCAACAAATTGATGCCGAGCTGGATGGCCTGCAAAACCTTGACGAAAAAAAAGCCGAGCTCAATCTCCAGTTGAACAAAGCCGAAGCCGAGGTGCGTGCCGCAGGTATGCTGTTGAGTGCTAGACGCCAGGCTGCGACAAAACAACTGCAACAGGCTGTCGAAGCCGAATTGAGTGGCCTGTCAATGCCGCGCGCACGCTTTGAAGTGCGTTTGCAGGCGCTTAACCAGTTTGGTCCCGATGGCCTGGAGCGCGGCGAATTTTACCTGGCAGCCAATCCGGGCGAACCGGCTCAGCCCCTGGCCCGGATTGCCAGCGGTGGTGAACTGTCCCGCATCATGCTGGCCCTGCGCCGCAGCATTCCCGAAGGCGATAGTGTCCGCACCCTGATCTTCGATGAAGTCGATGCCGGCATCGGCGGCGAAGCCGCCACCGCTGTGGGTGAAAAAATCTGTCGCCTGGGCGCCAGCTTGCAAGTGCTCTGCGTGACTCACTTGCCCCAGGTTGCAGCCTTTGGTCATCATCATTTTGTCGTCGAAAAGCAGCAAACCGACGACCGCACCCGCACCCGCCTCACCCTCCTGACCGGCGAAACCCGCATCCGCGAAATGGCCCGCATGCTCGGTGGCGCCCAGATCAGTGAACGCACCCTGGAACACGCCCGCGAACTTTTAGCGCATTCAAAGGTTTGAAGATTTTTGTATTGGGAATTGGCTGACTTTGGACAAAGAGAGCACCCCCGACGAATCGAGGGGCCATTTCTTCTTGTGAAGGCCGGAATCGAATAATTCTTCTAAGGCCTTGATCTAAATGGGTTTACCAACTTATTGAAAGCAAAATAACCCCGAAATCTACCCCGAGAAAGAGGTGATTCTAGTGTTTTCCGTGGGCTCTTTATCTGCTTTATCTGCCCGATCAACAAGCTCCTTCGAATAAAAGCTTTTTTCCGGCTGGCCGAAGAGAAGGCGCAGCAACTGCTGCTGTGTTTTGGTGAACAGCGCATCGCTGATGCTGAATGTTTTTCTGTCAGTGTTTCCCATATTGGGAACTATATAACCCAAAATGGGATAATACACGCAGGTTTTTCCCTGTGCAGATTCTCGCCAGGGAGCTCGACGAGACATCGTATCTCGCTGCGACTTTAAGCATCGGTTCTGACCAGACAAGCTTGTAGAGTGTTTCTCGGTCGAGAGGTCTTGGAGGGGTGGAGTCGGTGGTGGTTTCGTCAGGTACGTTGTTCTGTTCTTCGGACACGATACTGTTCTCACTCTTCCTCAAAGAGCTGGGCCACTGTATTTATCGGCATAAACATTCTGGTCCTGCCGTTGTTGTCGCACAGGATCTCAAACCCGAATTTAGTGTAAAAATCCTGGGCCGCCTGGTTGAGACAATCAACAACCACTGCATAAGCTCTCATGTGGGTATGGACGCTCCAGAGATGCTCCAGTGCTTTAATCAGGGTGATCTTGCCCAGACCTTGCCCCTTGATTTCTGCATGCACAGCAAGTTGGGCGATCAGGAAGACCGGAACAGGGTAGTGCGGAAGTCTTTTGGCAAGGGTTGCCGGGAGTGTTTGTCTTTCAATCTGGCTCGGGGCAATCGAATAAAAGCTGCAAATGGGGTATTTACCATCAGGTAAAGGAGAGGCGGCTGGTAGCACCATGGTTCTGCTAATTCCAGCCGCCATGTGCTTTGCTGCTTTAGTTTTGATGAAATCGTTCAGCTCGTCCTCGCCGCTGTCAAATGAACTGCGGTCATGGACTTTTTTATCGAGCTCAACGAACTCCTTTGCCCAGCTCACTTGATGCCTTGCTTTCGGGTGAAGGTCAGGGCATCACGCAGGGCTTTATTGGGTTGTT
>JAACTI010000041.1 GCA_009993495.1 Deltaproteobacteria bacterium
GTCCGTTGCGGCCGTCGGCCTGAGTGAACGCCAGCAACGCAACAAACTCATCGAAAAACGAAAAAATATTCTCCAGGCCGCTGGTCTGTATCAGCCTGAGGTGCCGATTGAGGAGCAGTTCAAAAAAATTCAGCCGCGGATAGTTGATTTGCAAACCGGCAAGTTTACTGACCAGTTTGATCCTGCCACCTTTGACAGCCGTGCCGTCGCCCGCGATCCCCAGTTGTCTGACCGGATTCCACCGGCCCAGGACTTGGCCGCTATCAAAGTTCGTCCGCGTTTTATGGATGTCTATCTGGTTTTTGACGCCGAACACTTTCAACAGCTGATTCTGCCGGTTTATGGCAAGGGGCTCTGGTCAACTATGTATGGTTTTATTGCCCTCGACAAAGACCTGACCACGGTCAATGGCTTTGCTTTTTACGAACATGGCGAAACGCCGGGACTGGGCGGCGAGGTCGATAACCCGGCCTGGAAACAACAGTGGCCGGGCAAAAAAATCTATGGCCCCGAGGGGCGGCTGCGGATTGAAGTGTTGAAGGGCAAGGTTGACTCTCAATCTCCCCATGCGATTTATCAGGTCGATGGTCTGGCCGGGGCGACCTTGACGGCACGTGGAGTCAGCCATCTGTTGCAATACTGGCTGGGCGAAAACGGCTATCGAACTTTTTTTGCTCAGCTGAAAGAGGAAGGGGTCAACCCATGAGTAAAGCCCGTGATGTGTTGCTTGATCCCTTGTTCAGTAAAAACCCCATCGGATTGCAAATTCTGGGAATCTGCTCGGCCTTGGCGGTGACGTCAAAGCTGGAAACGGTTGTCGCTATGTCCCTGGCGGTTATTTTTGTCGTGGCCTTTTCCAACCTTTCCATCAGTCTGATCCGGCGGCAAGTTCCCGACAGTATTCGCATTATCGTCGAAATTACAATTATTGCCAGCCTGGTAATTATTGTCGATCAATTTCTAAAAGCCTTTGCCTTCGAGATCAGCAAGCAACTTTCGGTGTTTGTTGGCCTGATTATTACCAACTGCATCGTCCTCGGGCGGGCCGAAGCCTTTGCAATGAAGAATCCGCCGGGGCTGAGTTTTATTGATGGCATTGGTAACGGGCTGGGTTACAGCCTGGTGCTCTTCCTGGTTGCTTTCTGCCGCGAACTCCTGGGTGCGGGCAAGCTCTTCGGCCTGACTCTTCTGCCGACGGTCAGTGAAGGTGGCTGGTATCTGCCCAATGGTTTGATGCTGCTCCCCCCCAGCGCTTTCTTTATTATTGGACTGTTGATCTGGGTGCTGCGCAGTTGGAAAAAAGAACAGGTCGAGGAGGAGAATTAGGCGATGGAACATTATCTCAGCCTGCTGGTCAAAGCGATCTTCATCGAAAACATGGCTCTGGCTTTTTTCCTGGGCATGTGTACCTTTCTGGCGGTGTCGAAAAAAGTTGAAACCGCCGTCGGGTTGGGCGTAGCGGTGGTGGCGGTACAAACCCTGACCGTGCCGCTGAATAACCTGATTTATCAATATTTCCTCAAGGCCGGAGCCCTGAGCTGGTTGGGTTTGGGCGAGGTTGATCTCACCTTTATCGGGCTGATTTGTTATATCGGTGTGATTGCTGCGGTGGTGCAAATTCTCGAAATGGTGCTTGATCGCCATGTACCCTCTCTTTACAACGCCCTGGGTATTTTTCTGCCTTTAATTACCGTCAACTGCGCCATTCTGGGGGGGTCTCTCTTCATGGTTGAGCGCGATTACAATTTTGCCGAAAGTGTGGTTTATGGCTTCGGTAGCGGAACCGGCTGGGCTCTGGCCATTGCCGCCCTGGCCGGAATTCGTGAAAAGATGAAATATGCCGATGTCCCTGACGGGCTGCGCGGCCTGGGATTGACTTTCATGATTACCGGGTTGATGGCCATGGCCTTTATGGCCTTCTCCGGGATTCAACTTTGATGGCCTCAGCGCTTTTTGAAAGTATCAGCTGCAACGGAATGAATAATGACTGAAATCGGCCTGGGTGTTCTGATCTTTACTGCAATTGTTCTCATCCTCGTGGTTCTCATTCTGCTGGCGCGGGCGCGTTTAATTCCGGCGGGTGAGATTACCATTGGTATCAATCACGATGCGGATAAACAATTGACCGTCGAGCCGGGTGGCAAGCTGCTTGGTGTACTTGCCAGCCAGGATGTCTTTATTCCTTCTGCCTGTGGTGGTGGCGGCACCTGTGCCCAGTGCCGCGTGAAAATTCTATCCGGCGGCGGCGATATTTTGCCGACAGAAACGGCCCACATTAACAAGCGTGAGGCCAAAGAGGGTTATCGACTGTCCTGCCAGGTGAGTGTCAAACAGGATCTTGAACTGGAACTGCCCGCCGAAATTTTTTCCATCAGTAAATGGCCCTGTCGGGTGCGCTCCAACGAAAGCCGGGCGACCTTCATCAAGGAGCTGGTGCTGGAACTGCCGGAAGGGGCTGACCTTGATTTCCGTGCGGGAGGCTATATTCAGATCGAGGCGCCACCCCATGTGGTCGATTACCGGTCAATGGAGATTGCCGACCGTTTCAAGGGTGATTGGGATAAATACAACATCTGGCAGTACCGCTCTGAAGTTAAGGAGCCCATTATGCGGGCTTATTCCATGGCTAACTATCCCGATGAAAAAGGCATTATCATGCTGAATGTGCGCGTCTGCCCGCCGCCTTTTTCTTTGCCCCATGCGCCACCCGGCCAGATGTCATCTTTTATCTTTAACCTCAAACCGGGCGATATCGTGGATGTTTCGGGGCCTTATGGTGAATTCTTTGCCAAGGAGACCGAAGCTGAAATGGTTTTTATTGGTGGTGGGGCCGGCATGGCGCCCATGCGTTCGCACATTTTCGATCAACTTAAGCGCCTCAACTCGCAACGTAAAATTAGCTTCTGGTATGGAGCTCGCAGCCTGCGCGAAGCCTTTTATGTTGAAGATTTCGATCGGTTAGCCGAAAAACACGAAAATTTTACCTGGCATCTGGTGCTTTCCGAACCCTTGCCTGAAGATAACTGGCAGGGTGCGGTCGGTTTTGTCCATCAGTATCTCCTGGATACCTATCTGTCCACGCATCCCGCGCCGGAAGATTGTGAGTACTATATGTGCGGGCCACCCATGATGAACAAGGCCGCCGGCCAAATGCTTTATAATCTGGGCGTTGAGGAGGAAAATATTCTCTTCGACGACTTCGGCATTTAGGAGCAGACATGCGTTTTGAACAGACCCTCACTATTCTGCGGAAATTGACGCCCGACTATCACCGTGCCGTCAGTCGTTTTTATCAGCTGCGGGCTGAGGGCGAGGTTTCTCCCCGCGTGCGCCTGATGCTGGATTATTTGATTGATCACGAACTCAATCGCGCTCTGGCTCTCAAGGAGTTTTGTGAAGAAACTCCACCCCATACCCTTGACCAGTGGATCAAAGGGCTGGAAATGCGATTTCCTGAAGCCCGCGCCGACCTGTTGAGTGCCGAAACCGACCAGAATCTTGACCACCTGATTTGCGCGGCTATTGGCTACAAAACTCCGCTGATCCATTATTTTGAGCACCTGCTTGACCATTGCACGGAAAAAAAGACGGCCAACATTTTTCTCACTCTCAAAAATCAGGAAGAAAAAGCCATGAAGCGTATGGTTCGTCACGCTCAGGGTTTGGCGGATCTCTAATATGCGTTGGTACGGCTTGCTGCTTCTGAGTCTCCTCCTGCTTCTGCCTGCGGCCTGTACCCGTCAGGCCCCTGAGGTCCTGCACCTGGGGGGCGAGACCATGGGAACCACTTGGTCTGTCAGCCTGCGACCGGCGGAGGTCAAAGATTCCATCGCCTTGCAGGCCCAATTGCAGGCGCGGCTTGATCACATCAATCGTTTGATGTCGACCTATGATCCACGCTCTGAAATTTCTCGTTTTAATCAACAGCTTAATCGTGACTGGTTTGCTGTTTCGCCGCCAACGGCTGCGGTGGTTGCTCTGGCACAACAGATCAGCGCATTGACGGATGGCGCCTTCGATATCAGTGTCGGGCCCCTGGTGGAGCTCTGGGGCTTTGGGGCCAGCCCGCGTGGAGCGCAAATTCCAGAGGTGGAACAATTGCGTCAGGCGCTGGAGCAGGTTGGCTATCAGCGTCTCGATCTGCGCCTTGATCCACCGGCCTTGCGCAAGCAGGTGCCCCGGTTACGGATTGACCTGTCAGCGGTCGCCAAGGGTTACGCTGTAGATGCGTTAAAAGCCCTGCTCAAGGAGCAGGGGGTGCGCAATTTTATTGTGGAAATTGGTGGCGAACTGCAAATTTCCGGCGAGCGTGCCGGCGGCAAGCCCTGGCGAATTGCCGTGGAGAAACCTCAGGAAGAGGTGCGTGCCGTGGGAAAAGTTTTATTGCTGAAAGATACCGCCTTGGCGACTTCCGGGAATTACCGCAATTTTTATGTTGAAAATGGTCAGCGTTACGCCCATACCATTGATCCCAAGAGCGGGCGTCCTATTCAGCATCGCCTCGCTTCGGTCACGGTGCTCGACCCCAGTTGTGCGCGGGCCGATGCCCTGGCGACGGCACTGATGGTGCTGGGTGAAGAACAAGGACGCCTTTTGTGTGAAAAGGCCGGGATTGCGGCTCTTTTTCTGATTCACAAAGGGGAAGCGGGGTTGGAAGAATACGCCAGCCCCTCCTTTGCTGCGGCCCTGGCAGGTGGGCAGCCATGAAACTTGTCTTTGCGGTGCTGATTCTGTTTCTGCTGGCTTTTACCGGGCTGTCGGCTGGTGTGCTCATGAAGCGTCGTGGTCTGCGCAGTGCCTGCGGCCATAAGAAAAACAGTCAGCACGATTGCAAATGTGAAGCCGAACTTGATCGGGGGCTACAGGGACAGGCAGCTTGCCCCCCAGGCGGTCGCGAGCCATGTCGTCAACAGCCATCGGAACATCATGAATAAAAATATGTTCGCCAGTGATAATTACAGCGGGGTCTGCCCCAGTGCCTGGCAGGCACTGGCAGAAGCCAATCGAGGTTTTGCACGCGCCTACGGTGATGACGATTGGACGCGCCGGGCTTGTAATGCCTTGCGCACTTTCTTTGAAACCGACTGCCAGATTTTTTTTGTGTTTAATGGCACTGCTGCCAACAGCCTGGCCCTGGCGTCTCTCTGTCGTTCTTATCACAGCATTATTTGCCATGAACTGGCCCATGTCGAAACCGATGAATGCGGCGCCAGCGAGTTTTTTTCCAATGGCACCAAGGTTCTTTTGGTGCCGGGGATAGCGGGCAAGGTTGATCTCGAGGCCGTGCGCCACACCGTCGAGCGGCGCACGGATATCCATTATCCCAAGCCCCGCGTCCTGAGCCTGACCCAGGCGACGGAAGTTGGAAGCGTTTATCAGCCTGCCGAAATGGCCGAAATCGGCGCCCTGGCCAAAGCGCTGCATTTGAAATTGCATGTTGATGGCGCACGCTTTGCCAATGCCCTGGCCAGCTTGCACGTGACCCCGGCCGAGATCAGCTGGCGCGCCGGTGTCGATGTGCTTACCTTTGGCGGCACCAAAAATGGTATGCCGTTCGGTGAAGCGGTGGTTTTTTTTAATCCCTGCTTGGCCGAAGAATTTGATTACCGCTGTAAGCAGGCGGGCCAACTTGCTTCAAAAATGCGTTATCTTGCCGCACCCTGGGTTGGTATGCTGAAAGATGGCAGCCTGCTGGCCAATGCGGCCCACGCCAATGCCATGGCGCGCCTGCTGGCTGAAAGGCTGGTTGAAATTCCTTCAATCCGGTTGATTCACCCAGTGGAGGCCAATGCGGTTTTCGTACAGATGCCGTCCGCGCTGATTGACGCCTTGCATGAAGCGGGCTGGCATTTTTACACCTTTATCGGCACGGGCCACGCGCGTTTTATGTGTTCGTGGCAAACCAGCGCCGCTGAGGTTGAGCACTTCTCTGCGGTGGTGAAACAGCTGGCCAGCCAACACGACAGATAATTCTGTATCACCCCTTTATTTCTGAAGTAGGGATCCATGATTCATGGCGCGTTATCAAGACTTTAATACCATTGTCAGCACCATGGGCGACTTGCCGCCCTCGCCGCTAGTTGCGACCAAGCTTTTGGAATTGCTGCGTAAACCCGATACCGAGCTGCGCGAGCTGGTCACCACTCTTTCCCTTGACCCGGCGGTTTCGGCACGCTTGATGAAAATGGCGAATTCGGTTTTTTATGACCAGCAGCGCCAGGTGACGACGGTCGAACGTGCAATTATTGTTATCGGGCAGAACACTTTGCGCAACATGGCCTTCGAAAGTAGTTTGCGCAATGCCAAGCGCACCTATGGCCTGCTTGAACGCCGCCTGTGGGAAAATTCTCTTGGCAGTGCCGTCGCCTGTCGATTAATCGCAAAAATGTCAAAGAGTTATGAACCTGAAGAGGCTTATCTGGCGGGCCTGCTCCATCACGTCGGCAAAACCCTGATGGTGAATCGCGATAAAGATCTCTACCTTGAGGTGCAGCGGATTGTCGATGCGGGAAAGGGGGAGCTGATTGATGTCGAACGCGGGCTCTTTGCCTATTCCCACGACATGGTAGGTGCCGCCTTGCTCGATTACTGGAATTTTCCCGAGCATTTGATTGCAGCGACGCACCACCACCACGATTTTGCCAGATTTGCAGAAGAGGATTCCGCCTTGTATCGCTTATGCTCCATTCTTGATCTCGCAGGCGGACTCTGCCGTTTTTATGGTATAGGTTATCCCCATCTGGACGAGAAGCTGGATCTTGCGATGTTGCCGGGGGCTATCGTCCTGGATATGAATCCGATTCGCATCGACAAGCTTCTGCCCCAGTTTAAAGATGCTTTCTCGCGGGAACGTGGGCTTTTTTTGTCCTGATGTCCTGCGGTTGTGGAGTTAGCCGTGACCAAAAAAATCTTTGTCGCCGCCACCGGCCAGGATTGTGGCAAGACCACTACCAGCCTGTCGTTGATTCATTTAGCGCGGCGTAAATACCAGCGGGTTGGATTCATTAAACCCTTCGGGCCCAAATTGATTTCCTATCAGGGGCGGCAGATCGATATGGACGCTGCCCTGATATCTCACACTTACGACCTGGATGCCGATCTTGATGATATGTCGCCGGTGGTGGTGGAACGCCAGACCACGCGGGACTATCTCGACGGTAAGCTCAAGCGTGATGCTTTATTGGCTCCCCTCGAAAAAGCGGTGGCGGCCATGGAAAAAAAATGTGATTTCCTGATCATTGAGGGGGCCGGTCACGCCGGGGTCGGCGCGGTTGTCGGCCTGAGTAACGCCGAAGTTGCGGCGCGCTTCAAGGCCCCGGTTCTGCTGGTGACGGGCGGGGGGGTTGGTCATGTTATCGATTCAGTGCATCTAAATCTGGCCCTTTTCCGTGAGGCCGGTGCCGAGGTACGGGTGTTGCTGGCCAACAAATTGATCCCGGCAAAGCGTCAGGCAACGGTAGGCTATCTGCAGAAGGCCTTTGCTTCACAGCCCTTCGTGGTGGCGGGTGGTTTCAACTATTCGCCGATTCTGGCTGACCCCACTTTGCGGCACATTGCACGATTACTCAAAGTGCCCATGCATGGCAGCGATGAACAATCCTTACGCATTGCCCATCACCTGCAAATGGGCGCTGCTTCAACTCAGCGGGTCGTCGATTTGTTACAGCCCTCAACTTTGTTGGTGGTGACCAGTAGCCGCGATGAACTGCTGGTCATGCTGGCGTCTCTCTACCACTTGCCCGAGTATCGTTCGAAAATTGCCGGTTTGGTGGTTCCTGGTTTATCGCCCGTCGCTGATATCGTTCAGCGCATTATGAACGACGCAAAAATTCCCTATATTCGTACGACCGCCACCACTGCCGAAGTCTTTTCTTTGATCAGTGATGATGTCTCGAAAATCGGCCCTGAAGATCATGAAAAAATAACGCTGATTCAGCATCTGGCAGAAACGGAAATGGATTTTCA
>JAACTI010000001.1 GCA_009993495.1 Deltaproteobacteria bacterium
TTAATCCTCGAAATACGTCAATGTATTCCTGTGGTTAAAATTATCGCCCGCCTTGAACTCGAAGAAACTATCTCATTTCCGGATGGACACTAGATAAAGGCGCCCCGAAGTGTATGGGGGTCTTAGATGTCCTTGGAGATAACCTTCTGAAAAAGTCTCTTGAACTCCGCTATCTCGGCTGCCTGTTTCTCAAGCCTTGCCTCCTGCGCGGCAATCTCCTTTTGCTGGGCCTTTACAGCCTCAACAAGCACCGCCGTGAGCTTGTCGTAAGAAAGGGATTTCTTGCCGTCCTTGTCCGTTTTCACAAGCTCCGGGAGGACCTTTTCCACATCCTGGGCAATGAGGCCTATCTGCCTGCCGTCCCTGAATCCCTTCTCCGGGTATTGATCCGTCCTCCAGGCGAATGAGACGCCTTTAAGGCTTGTAACCTTTTCAAGCGAGCCCTCAAGGGGCTTGATATCCCTTTTAAAGGATATATCCGATGCCGCCGAGGCATCGGCGATATTGAGGCTTCCGTTGATCTGGATTGTACGCCCATTGAAGTCTCCGTAGATAAGGGGGCTTGTGGAATCGGAGTTGTGGATATAGAGCCTGTCTGAGCCGGTCTCGTTATATCCTGCTTGGTAGCCCAGGAAGACATTTCTGTAGCCGGTGGTGTTGGAGTAGCCGGCGTAGTCTCCCAGGAAGGTGTTGTAGTTGCCGGTGGTGTTGGAGACGCCGGCGTAGTCTCCCAGGAAGGTGTTGTAGTGGCCGGTGGTGTTGGAGTAGCCGGCGTAGTGTCCCAGGAAGGTGTTGGAGTTGCCGGTGGTGTTGGAGATGCCGGCGAAGTCTCCCAGGAAGGTGTTGTAGTTGCCGGTGGTGTTGTAGTAGCCGGCGTAGTCTCCCAGGAAGTTGTTGTTGTTGCCGGTGGTGTTGGAGTAGCCGGCGGAGTCTCCCAGGAAGGTGTTGAAGTTGCCGGTGGTGTTGAAGTAGCCGGCGGAGTCTCCCAGGAAGGTGTTGTAGTTGCCGGTGGTGTTGGAGTAGCCGGCTAAGTCTCCCAGGAAGGTGTTGTAGTAGCCGGTGTTGTAGTAGCCGGCGGCACGGCCGATAAAGGTGTTTGCTGAACCTGTTGTCCCTGCATCCAATCCGTAGGATGTGACGCTGGTTCCTTCCATCCCCCCGAGCCTCCCTGCTGCAGGAAGATCTCCATCCCCGGCTGCGGAAGTACCCCCGTCAGTCAGGGAAGATGATTGCTCAATGATCTGCCTTATCGCCTCCCTGAACTCAGTATCGGTCTTGGCATATTCGGTGACCTTCTCCCTTACTGCCTCCTCCATGCCGTTTAGGGCCACGGCCGCATCCATTCTGAACCGGTTTCCGAAAGACCAGTTCCCTTTCCCCTCTGAGTCAAGGGCCTTTACGTACCAGATATAACTCTCGCCCGTCTTGAGCGCCTCTGTTCCTGACGGGGTCCATGAAAGGGCAGGCGCAGGGATCTCCACCCCGATTACAAGCTCCCCCTTCTCGCTCATCTCCTCATGGCTCAAAGCCCCCTCAACTTCCTTGAATATCTCCAGCCTGTATCCCACGGCTTCTTCCACGGCCGACCAACTGAAGGTCGGAAAGGCAGTTCCTACAACAGCATCCCCGCTTCCTCCGCCGGGAGATACCCCAAGAGGCCCTGCCGCAAGGCAATTAAAAGTTGGAAAACAACCACACAGCAAACAAATACAAACCAAAACCACCCTTTTCATTTTGTCTCCCTCCTTTATAGTTTACATAGTCCTGCTTAAGCTTCTCCTGAGGCTGTAGGTATGAACTCAAAAATCCGGGGTAGGTGCGGCTTCAGCCGCATGGGAACCGTGCATCCTGCGCCTGAAGGCGCACCTACAGAAGCTGATTCCTGGGCTGCGCAAAGGCATCCCCCCAATTATTGCACTGATACGGCTGTAGCTATAACAACTATACCAATTTCAATAACATTCTTCAAGGGATGGTTCCGCGGACTGAAAAGGCCATGCTGATTCTCCTTAGGGTTTTTCAATCCCTTACGGCATGGGCTGACAATCGGCTCCAAGCGCCGCGTTGGGCCCGTTAAAGCAGGCGACGCAGTGCCAGGTCCGCTCGGCCGATACCGCTCCCTCCAATCTGCTCAGGCCTATTTTCATTGTGTAATTGACGTTGCTTGAAATACTCAGAAGACGTTGAAGCCCGAATGCCGCCGGCTCATCAGCATATCAACCAGGCTTTCTCGGTTGAGGAATTGAGTCTGCCTCTCTGCTTAATCATATAATACACAACCGGGACTACAAGCAGGGTAAAGACCGTGGAGGAGGTGAGTCCGAATATCAAGGCCCAGGCAAGTCCTGAAAATATGGGATCGAGGGTTATGGGCCATGAGCCCAGAAGTGTGGTTCCTGCAGTAAGGAGTATGGGCCTGAGCCTTATTGCCCCGCTTTTGAGCACTGCCTCCTTGAGAGTCATCCCCTGCAACAGTGAATCGTCAATGAACTCAATAAGGACAACCGAATTGCGTATCACTATTCCTCCAAGGGCTATCATCCCTATCATGCTGGTTGCAGTGAAAAAGACCGGATTTGGGAATCCTGCAACAGGCACGGCAAAAAGCATATTGAAGAGCCAGAAGCCCGGCATGATTCCTATGATGGTAAGGGGAATTGCGACCATTATGAGAAGAGGCAGCAAAAAGGATTTCATCTGCACGACAAGGAGTATATATATGCCTAGAAGGGCCACGGTGTATGCAATCCCCAGGTCCCGAAAGACATCTACGGTTATCTTCCATTCCCCTTCTCCTGCCCACTCAATCCTGATATCGGGAGGAAGAGGCTTTTCCCTCAAGGCCTTCTGCATGTCGAGAACCGCTTCAGCCGGGGCCCTGCCTGCCATCTCGCCGAAGACATAGACCACCCGTACCTCATGAAAATTGTTTTCGACGAAAGACGAACGCTGAACGACCAACGGTATTTTCGAACTAACGGCCATGCCCGGATAGGGCACAACGAAACATGAAAAATCACCCCCACACTTCCCTCCCCCGTCGAGGGGGAGGAGTAAAGGCGAGGGGCATTTTCATATAAAACCTTTTTAACAAGCTAAAGAAGATGTCTGGATTGTCAGATCATCCAGTGAGGTAAAAGGTATATCTTGGTTTTACCCTCTTCGATGATATCGGCATCTTCAAATCTCCCGACAAGGATTCCGGTCTTTTCTTTCTCCTTTTCCATGAAGCTTCTTAGCCCTTTCAGGTGCCGTGTCTGGGGTTTTTTCACGCTTTTAACTTCAACTGGAATCAGCTTGTCAGGCGAATAGAGGACCAGGTCAACCTCCTCCTTTGTCTTAGTCCGCCAATAGTGGAGCCGAACCTCCGGGCTCAATCGGGATATGTGGGCATTTAAACGATTGATCACCGTGTTTTCCAGTACGATGCCGTATTGATTGAGCAGTTCCAATTGAGTTAAAGTGGTCAGACCCAACAGGATGTTTCTTAAGCCCATGTCGGTAAAATAGACTTTGGGTGTTTTTAGTATTTCATTTCTTATGTTCTTTGAATAGGTGGTCAAGTTGGTAATGATAAAAGTCTTTTCAAGGAGCATGGTATATCGTTTTACGGTGTCAACGGTTACTTCAAGCTGAGCAGCGATATTGGAATAATTGAGAATGTCTCCTACACGAGAGGCCATCATCTCCATCACCTTCTGATATACCCAGAGTTTGTCTTCCTTCACCAGGTTTCTAATATCCTGCTCAAGATAGGTATCCCGGTAGTTCCTTAAAATAACACGTTTTCTCTCCGGGTCTGTGCTGAGGGCAACAGCCGGAAGGCCGCCGAAGACCATGGCTTCATCCAAAAAATGCAGGATTCTCTGTTTATGTGGCGTCAGTTGTGCCTGATATTTTTTCAGGGTTTTCTTGTCAAGATTTACCTTACCAAAGAGAAAAGATTGTAATCCAGACTTGTCCGGCGGCTGGTAGCCGTGACCTTTGAATACCTCGGTTTCAGAAAAAGGAAGAACGGGTAACGAAAGCACCCTTCCCGCGAGGCTTTCTTTTATCTGTGCCTTGAGCGTAAGGGAAGAGGATCCTGTAAGTATCCATTTGATAGGCAGGTGCAGGTCGTAAAGAGCCTTGATGTACTCAATGAATCCCGGAAGTTTTTGGACTTCATCAATGAAAAAGTAGAGCTTGGTTTTCTGGCGCTGGATATCTTTTTCTAAATATTTCTCCACGATTTTGAGAAATTGTTGGTGGGATTGAGCAAGCTCTTGGCGGAGCGAAAGATCATCGAGTGTAAAGTAGAATATCCTTTCCGGGCCGGCACCCTTTTTCAGCAAGTCGGAAATGAGCTGGAAAACCAAAGTACTTTTTCCGGTTTGTCTTAGGCCTAGAATGGTCAGAATTTCTTTTTCGTTCAGAAACCGGACCGCCAGACCGTGAATATCCCGTTCGACAATCCCCTCAGGCAAACTGAAACCGCCGCTTCTCCAGACATTGTAGTTGTTAAACAGGTTTTCATCCAAAACAAGATACCACTAGAAAGTTTCTCAAGATAATTTAGAGTATACTCCATGAATAATACTTTTCAAGTCTTTTTTTAACTAGTGTCCATCCGGAAATGAGATAGTTTCTTCGAGTTCAACCTATATTTCGCACCATATCATACTTCGTCGCCCCTATTTTCTCATCCTGCGCTCAAGTGACCCAGGAACCGGTTTTACTCGCCTTGATGGTTGTGAAAACAGATGGAGAAACATCAAGGGCATGGAGATAGGCTAGTATACCGTTTCAGTAATATATTTACATTAGAAAGCATGAGCAAAATTGAATTTCTTCCAGCGATGCACTACAGGTGAATCATTGATTTCTTTGATTCCCAAGAGA
>JAACTI010000136.1 GCA_009993495.1 Deltaproteobacteria bacterium
TTTGACCTGTAGATCCGGTGAATACCCTGCGTACCAGGTCTCTTCGGCACTAAACAACGGACTTAACAGGAAACTATGAACAACCGGTTTATCCTGCAAACCGTACTGATAGGTTCCAGCTTCCAAATCGGTCGCCGGATTCGGGAAGCTGACATTAACCACATCTGGATCGACAACAATCTTCGTCGCAGGATCAATCCCCAAGTTGCTCAAAAAGACCTTGCTCGATGCCGGGGAAACAATCGGATCAGCATAAGCGTAAAGTGACATCAGCTTGTCGGTCGAATTGAACCCGATACCATTGTAGCTGGCATCAGCCGGATCCAGCAGCCACTGGGCCAGGTTGAGGAACACATAGTAGGAGGTTGTGCCGGGGGTGTAGCCCAATGCGGCAACCAGCGCCTGCATGGAGGGCAGCGAGGTTTCATCCAGCACATTCACCAGCATCGCTGAGGGGCTGGAAAGAATCATTTTATTAACCCGGGTCTCTTGAGACAGGAAAGCCGAACCAATGATCGAACCAAGGGAATGGGCAACAAACTCGATTCTGCTACTGTCAATGTCATTTAGGTCATCACCGTCCAGATCGATTCCGGCTTCAATCACGTCGACCGCTTCCCACAAATCGAGGGCTGCCTGATAAATGTTGGCGCGATCCTGCACCAGATTGGTGGTAAAAAAGCCATCGCCCGATGCAGCGCCTTCGGTGGTGCGGTCACCATGATAGATCGCATCAATCGCCAGGGTCGCATAACCGACCGACGCCAGAGTATTCGCCAGAGGCAACGCTGCGTCTTTACTGGACGTAATTCCATGCTGGAAGAGCACCACTGGCCAGGGGCCAGCCGTCGCGGGAGTGGTCAGACGGAAAGTTACATCGTCCATAGTCTGCCCGCCAGTCGCTAACTTCGGGCTGGAAAAATGACCGGCATAGACCATCCCCATGGCAGAGGTGTCGG
This sequence comes from Deltaproteobacteria bacterium, assembly GCA_009993495.1. Taxonomy (GTDB): domain Bacteria; phylum Desulfobacterota; class Desulfuromonadia; order Desulfuromonadales; family Geopsychrobacteraceae; genus Geopsychrobacter. The sequence goes on from JAACTI010000136.1 coordinate 960, forward strand.
GCAAAACACTTCCTAGAACAGCAGAGGCCGGCAGCCCAGCAGGAGTTGAACTATCTGCCCCGGTTTGTAGATTTGTCCAGGTCAAGCTATTTGCAGTAATCATGCTGCTAAGGCCTTTAAATGTCGCAGTTTCAACTGCAAAAGCGTCCCCATCCACGGTCGGATAAGCCACTGTCGCCTTTTCCGGATCGGTCGGCGTCAACGACAGAGTTCTATCAGATGTATGGAAGGTCCACATCACCAGCACCTTGTCCTTGCTCCAGGAGCTACCCTTGGCGACCGCCGAGACTCCGGCAACGACGCTGAAAAGTGCGGTCTGTCCGTCATTAAAAGCGGCACGCAAGTTTTCAAACTTGGCATAAGGAGAATCAGCGCTAAAAGGCGTGGTCGATTTCAGGGCCCGCATGGTGAAAGACGAGCTGGCGGCAAAACCATTGCTGTCAAGCAGACCGGTTTTGACCACCACCGCATAGGCGGCACCTGGAGTAAACGGCGTTTTAGGCAGCAGCTTGACCACCCCATGAGCAAAGTCATCGACAATCTCAAAATCGCTCTGACTGCGAAATTCCATACTGGCAGCGGCCGCGCCAGCAGCCGCATTGTCACCCTGAGCTAAAGCCCCGAGCAAGGCCGGAAGTTGTGGATCATCGGTACGGAAAATCAGAAGTTCGAGGGTACTTGAATCCACCGCGCCGCTTAAAGGCAAAGTCAGAAACATATTGGGTGACAACCCGGGCAAGGCCTGAGCATTGACCAGTTGCTTCAAACCAGCCATCTCCGGTGAATCACCCTCCGAGGATGTGAGATAAACCTGAGTCACGCCGTCGGCCGGATTGGGATCGGTCGTCGCCCAGGCGACATCATTGGGCAATGGCAGCGAGGTGGCATCGAACTTTGCAAATACCGTTTCGGTGCCGCCACTGGTGACACGCGGATCAGTGCCCAGGGTGTTGGTATCGTTATTCTCGCCACCGCAACCAGCCAGCAACAGCAAGCCCAGCAGAGTCAGCAAACATATGGATTTAAGCTGAAATTTCATAATTGGCTCCTTAAGATTTCGTTGGCCCGGCAAGGTTAATTTACCCCACCGATCGATCTGCATCACCAGTTGTAATTGACTTGGGCGCTGACAATATTGCCGGTATTGTCAAACTCGCCAACGAGTCCACCGCGGGTAGCGTTTTCACCCGTCGCATCCTGTGCAACCTTGCCGTTGCCGAGCATAAACAGGTGAGAATAGGCCAAATCAATACTCAGTTGTTTGCTCCACGCGTAACTTGCGCCCAGGTTAGCCCATAAACGATCTTGATCAGGCAGCCGTGGGGTGCGGTTTTTTTCGCTGGCAATGGGACTCTCGTCGTACATAAGGCCGCAGCGCAGCGCAATCTTTTCATTTAAACCATAAGTTGCCCCGGCGGCAAAACGCCACGCATCTTTCCAATCAAGGGTGGTGACGCTGTCGGGCTGAGTAGAATCGGATTTAATCCGCAATTCGGGCAGCGACGACCAGCCCATCCAACCGATATCCGCCATCAGGGCAATATCAGGATTCAAGCGGTGAAAGAAACTCAAGGTCGCGGATTCCGGTAAAGTCACCGATGCCGAAGCCCCACCATTCTGGAACCAGGTTGGAGCCCCTGCAGCGATCATGCTCTTAACTTTGGCAGCATTTTCACCATAGGAATACTCAGCATCACCGGTCAGATCTTGATCAACCTCGGAACGATAACTCAGGCCAACGCGAGTCGACGCGCTGAACTGATAAAGTAACCCCAGATTAAAACCATAACTCCAATCATCGGCATTCAGGGTCACCTTGCCATCGTCACGCTGGGGATCGCCACCCAGAAGGTTGAAGATAGTGCCAAAATCCACCGCCTGAGAAAATTCCCCGTCCATATACATGGCACTCACCCCGGCACCAACACTCAACTTATCCGTAACAGCATAGGCCAGGCTTGGATTGACATTAAGCGTCATAATCGACGATTTAAGGGCGTAATAACGCCCAACCCAGCCACTATCCCAATCGGTCGTCAAACCAAAAGGTACATTAATGCCCAAGCCAAAAGCCCATTTCTCGTTCATCTTATTGACATAATAGAGATTAGGCACAAAGTTCCAGGTTCCGGCATTGCCGCCATTGTCGCCGGTTAGCCCCTCACCCGTCAGACCTTGCAAAGCATGGGTTGACCCTGTATTTTCAAATTCAAAACTCGTCTTGATAATGTGCACCCCGGAGCTAATCTGTTGTCCTTCAAGCAGTGTCATTGCGGCGGGGTTCCAGAACACAACCGTAGCGTCTTCTGCAGAGGATCCGGCACCAGCAAAAGCATTCCCCATACCCTTGACACTTTGTTCCATAAGTGCGAACCCAGCGGATAGAGCAGTGGCTGCGCCTGCCAGCACTAAAATCAGTGCCAACAACAAGGTTTTTTTCATAGCGACTCTCCTTTTTATTATTAGACATGCCCCCGCGGCACGACACAAATCACAGGAAATTTTACACTTATTTTTAAAATACGCAAAACGTCTTTTTATTTTTTACGCTGAGCAAGCGCCCGCTTCAGGTATCACTATGACGCGAAAATCAAGCTAACCCAACGTTTACGTTTAGGTCAAGTAAAAATATAACGTTGTTATTTGAAGAACATTGAACGATAGTGGAAAAGACCCTGAGAACGCGCTGGATGTCCAGATCCTGCACACACTCCTTTACTTTTTCAGCCAGGAAGCTATGCTTCGATAAACCCTGTTTGAAAGTACCCAAATATGGATTATTTTCTGATTGCCTGTTTGCTGCTGGTCGCCGCCCTGCTGGCCGCCGGCCACGCCATGCTGCACAAACGCGACCCACGCTCGACCTTTGGCTGGATTATGGTGTGTCTCACCATTCCGGGCCTGGGGCCTCTGATCTACTGGGTTTTCGGCCTTAATCGCATTCGCACCAGAAACTGGAAAATTCACGAACGCGACAGTCGCTGGCCCAACCCGTCGGTCTGCGATTGGTCACCGGAAGTCACTGCGGCGAGTCATTTTCACCAGGAAAACTTTGCGGCGCTGCTTAACCTGTCGGACAATGTCACCCGCCGTCAGTTATTGCCGGGAAATTGCGTCACCCCCCTGTTCAACGGTGAACAAGCCTATCCACAAATGCTTGAGGCGATTCATCAGGCAAAGAATTCGGTTTACCTTTCCACCTATATTTTTGAATCAAATGTCACTGGTCGAGAATTTATTGAGGCGCTGGCAACAGCCAACGCACGAGGAGTGCGCGTCAGGGTGCTGGTCGATGCGTTGGGCGAACGTTATTCCTTCCCGCCGGCCCGTTGGCTGATGCGCCGTAAACAGGTGACGGTGGCACGTTTTCTGCCCTTTTCTCTTTTGGCTCGCGGCTTTCATCTCAATCTGCGCGGCCACCGGAAAATTATGACCGTCGATGGCAAAATCGGCTTTACGGGCGGCATGAATATTGGCGATCGTCACTTGATCGCGGATTTATCCAAAAAAAAATCTGTGGTCGATGTCCATTTCAAGCTGCAAGGTCCAAGTGTCAGTCACCTGGAAGATGCCTTTGCCGAAGACTGGCGCTTTGCTACCGGCGAACGTTTACCCGCGACCTGCTCGCCCGAATTATTCACGACTCGGGGCTATGCCTTCTGTCGTGGCATTAGCTCTGGGCCCAACGAAGATTTTGAAAAAATGCGTTGGATCATCAATGGCGCAATCGGTTGTGCGCGTAAAAGTCTCCGCATCATGACACCCTATTTTATTCCCGAACGACCATTGGTCTATTCCTTGAACATGGCGGCTTTACGCGGGGTGCGGGTCGAACTTTTTCTCCCCAGTGTCAACAATCTTCCTTATGTTAACTGGGCCACCCGCGCCTATCTGGGTGAACTGCTGCAATATAATGTCAAAATTTATTATCAACCCGCACCTTTTGTGCATAGTAAATTACTGCTGGTTGACGATGTCTATGCGCTGGTGGGATCAACCAATCTTGATCCTCGCAGTTTCCGCTTAAATTTCGAGTTTAATCTGGAAGTTTACTCTGAGGAACTGGCGACCCAACTGAAAAATCATTTTGATCAAACCCGCATCAATTCACGCGAATTGACGCTGGCTGAAAACCAGGAACGCCCCTTCAGCTACAAGATACTCGACGCTACAGCCAAACTTTTTTCGCCCTTCCTGTAAAAATGCGGTTATGATGTTTTCACCTTCGAGCAGGACACCTATGAAGCTTTTAAACAAACTCATTGATCAGTGTGTAAACCGAGCCAGCGGAGCCTACAAGGGGTATCTTTCGCCCAAAATCCCCAAGCAATTCACCATTCCACTGATAGAAGAGGTCGGTCACGGCATTGATTCTATTCCAGCCCTGCTCCACAAACGCTTACACCGTGATATGCCCAGGTTGCGCTTTAATACCCCCCTGGTTATTTGCGATGCAATAACCCGCGAAATCGCCGGAAAAAAATTATTGAAACAACTGGAACAGAGCGGTGCCCGCCCAAGGGCCCATATTATCGCCAGTAACAGTTACGCTGAAGTGGAACAGATTTTTGAACTTGCGCTCAAGCGTCTGGCTCAGCTGGAATCACCTTGCGCAATTTCAAGCACCCCTTTTGACCAGAAATATGGGGCGATTAAATGCGGCGAAAAACGTTTTGATATTGTTTATGGGGTCGGTGGTGGCAGTGTCATCGATGTTGCCAAATATACCGCCTACAAACTCAACTTACCCTTTGTTTCGGTGCCAACTTCTCTGGCCAATGACGGTTTTGCCTCGCCCTTTGCGGTTTTAAACCTGGGCAGCGACGGAACCATGACCCTGAGCGCCAATACGCCCCTGGCGGTGATCGTCGATATTGAACTGATCAAATCCGATGATTCCGGGTATCAGCGCCGCATCCGCAGCGGGGTTGGTGATCTTTTATCCAACCTGACCGCGGTACTCGACTGGAAGCTTGCCGATCTGCGTGGCAAAGAACGCTTTGAAAGCTATTCGGCCTATCTGGCAACCTGTGGCGCGCGCCTGGTCATCAAAGAACTTTTGGCGCCGCGGGAAGACCTCTTTTACAGTGCTCAGTTTCTGGAAATACTCGCCTGTTCTCTGATGGCCAGTGCCGAAGCCATGAGTCGTTACGGCTCGAGTCGTCCGGCCAGCGGTTTTGAACACAAGCTTTATCATGCCTACAATGAACTCACCGGCTTTAAACTGCGGGCGACTCATGGCGAACTGGTGGCGGTGGGCAGTCTGTTCTCCTGCCGGGCCCATGGGCAGAACCTGGACGATTTGACAAAAGCCTTTCGCACTATTGGCTTACCGATTGATGAAGCAGGCTTGCAGGAGTGTGGGATTGAGCGCGAGATTCTGATCGCCGCCGTTGCCGCGGCGCGGGAGGTAAAACCTGGGCGTTACACGATTCTCGAAGAAGGCGGCGTCGAAAAACTATTAACGGCCCTGAGTGAAATTTATCCGGCAAAGCCCGGCTGACTCAGTTGCTTTCAACATACCCCTTCGGGTTGTGGCGTTGCCAATTCCAGCCATCACGACACATCTCTTCCAGGCCATATTCAGCCTGCCAACCAAGCTCCTGCCGAGCCAAGGAGGGATCGGCATAACAGCTGGCGATATCACCGGCCCGACGGGCGACGATCTGATAAGGAATGTCACGCCCGCTAACGTGACGAAAGGCTTGAATCATCTGCAACACCGAATAACCCTGCCCGGTTCCCAGATTAATGGTCAAAACCCCGGCATAGGTCGCCAAGCGCTCCAGGGCGCACACATGGCCACGCGCCAGATCGACAACATGAATATAATCACGGACTCCAGTGCCATCGACCGTGGGGTAGTCGTTACCAAAAACGGACAGCGAGGGACGCTGACCAATGGCAACCTGCGTAATAAAGGGGAAAAGATTATTCGGGATCCCGCGCGGATTTTCACCAATCAGGCCCGAAGGATGGGCACCAATCGGGTTGAAATAACGTAAAATCGCAATGCGCCAGGCGGCATCAGAACCGGCCAGATCACGCAACATCTCTTCTATGAAAAGCTTGGTGCGGCCATAGGGGTTGGTGGCACCTGTCGGGGCATCTTCGCGAAGGGGTAAGCTCCGGGGATCGCCGTAGACCGTCGCTGACGAGCTGAAAACCAGCATACGGACTCCGGCTTCCACCATGGTTTGACATAAATTCGCCGTCCCGGCGACATTGTTCAGGTAATAAAGCAGCGGTTTTTCGACCGATTCGCCCACCGCCTTGAGCCCAGCAAAATGAATGACGGCATCAATTGCGTGCTGAGAAAAAACCTGATGAAGATCCGCGGGCGAACAAAGATCGCCCTTAAAAAAAGTGATGCCGCCGACACTGATTTTTGCCACCCGTTCAAGGGCAACCACCGAGCTGTTACTCAGGTTATCAAAAACCACCACCTGGTGCCCCGCGCGCAGCAACTCTACCAGAGTATGCGACCCAATATAGCCGGCACCACCCGTCACCAAAATTTTCATGAGACTCCTTATTTAAGCCAAGGATAAAAGCAGCGTAATTGTTCAGCCGCATGCAGACATTTTCTGTTTTAACGCAGAGACAGAGAGAAAGACCAACATCAAGTTCTGCGTTTCTAACCTCAAAAAGCTGAGTTTTTTTACCTTCTCTGCCCCTCTGCACCCCTGCGTTAAAAAAGTTTTTTTGGGGGGGTCGCGATAGTCCGAAATACCCGCTCCGAGGGTTAACTCGCGCGCGAACATTCGTTTTAAGCTTCTTGTCGCGCCATGTCCTCTAAAAGTTCGCGATCGAGAATTTCAATGCGCTTGCCTTCAACCTTAATCAGTTCCTCGTCAACCAACCTGCGCAAGCTGCGTGACAGCGTCTCACTGACCGTGCCCAGGGTTGAGGCCAGCTGACTTTTACTCACCGGCAGCAGATAGCTGCCGTCCCTTTCGGCATGAAGCTTCAGCAGGTAACCAGCGAGGCGTGCGGGGACATCCTTAAAGGTTAATTCTTCGATCTGTGCGGCAAATTGACGCAAAAACCGCGATAAGCCGCCGATAATTCCGATGGCAATATTTGACTGTTCGCGCAGCAGAGTCAAAAAATCACGCGCAGGCAGATAAACCAGAGTACAGGAACTCAGGGTTTCGGCAAAAGCCGGGTACTGACCATCACCAAAGATGGCCGCCTCGGCAAAGGTATCGCCACTGTGGACAATATGCAGAATACGTTCTTTGCCTTCAGCCGACAGTTTGTAAATTTTGACCCGCCCGCTGGCGACAACATAGAAACCCACCGCGGGCTCGCCTTCAGAAAAAAGCACCCGGCCACGATCAAAGTGCCGCAAGCTGGCCAGAGCCGTCAATTGCTGTAAATTATCAGCGGGCAAATGGGCAAACAAATGGCAAAGTTTAAGCGCTGTGGTCAATTCAGCGGGTTTCATACCGGAACTCATTTTGACTCTTTCATCTGTTGCAGCCGGGCAATAACAGTCAAACTCTGGCGACGACGTTTTTCCATGCTGGTAAAAATTCGCAAGGCCATCTCGCTGACAGATTCGACCGCAGTCTCAATCGCCCCCGTACTCTTAAGCTGTGACGCGGTGATTCTGGCCATATCTTCGGCCATATGCCGCACATCTTCAATCGAGCGCACAATGCTGCGGGTGCTCAGTACCTGCTCGCGCGAGGCACTTGAAACCTGGTCGGTCATCTGACCAAGCTCTTCGATGGAATGCGTGACAAATTCGGCTGAAGACGAAACTTCGCGGGTCGCCTGGCGAATACGCTGCGCCATATCCATAGCCTGTGCGGCCGACGTCAGTATCTGCTCCAGGGCGGCATCGGCACCGCGCCCTTTATCAAAACCATTATCAACCAGTTTTTGAGTCGTATCGATCTGCGTCACAACCTGCGTCATGCCGGTTTGCATATCGCGAATCAGGCCGGTGATGGCTTCTGATGAGCGCGCAGTTTCATGGGAAAGCTCGCGTATTTCTTCGGCCACCACCGCAAAAGAGCGACCCTGCTCTCCCGCCTGAGCGGCGATAATCGCGGCATTAAGGGCCAAAAGATTGGTTTTACGGGCGATTTCGGTAATCACTGAACTGATGGTGCTGACTTCATTCCCTCGGCTCGAAAGACGCCCCATGGCATCGGCGGCTTCAGCGACGCCGGTACTGATACCCTGTAAACCCTTCAGGGTTTCCGCCACCGACTGCACCCCATGTTCGGCTCGATCGCGGGTTTTTTCCGAAATCTGGTGTGAACGCACACTATGCTCTTCAACACTGCGAATCGCGGCAGCAATTTCGCTCATGGCTGAAATCGATTTTTCCATAAATTCAGAGAGTTGTGAGATATTGTCGCCAACTTCTTCGATGGATGACAAGATTTCGGTTGAAGCCGACTGGGTCGCATTGACCGCATCAAGAACCACATCGGCAGACGTGGCAATATCACCAACCTGCCCTGCGGTTGTCGAACTAGAATCTTTGAGGACGCCGAGCAAGGTTTTATAGCGCTCTCGATAGCCTTCGAGTTCATGAAATGTCCGTTCAAGCTCGTTGGTCAAATTTTCAACCGCGCCGATCAACCCCATCCGAATCAGGGCGGAGCCAAGCTGATTTGCCAGCAGTTGCACGGTATCGGCATCGGAACTGTCGAGAGACCGATGACTGATTTTATTGTCAAGGGCAATCAGGGCCACCACTTTTTCCCCCACCGCCACCGGGCACACTAAAAAATTCAGCGAGCGTAAACGTTCAATTTTGTCACAGGGTGGCTGTAAACGGAAATCAGCAGGCATCAGATGAATATCGTCAACCAAATAAAAACGTTTATCCGTTACCGCCTTGTACAAGACCCCGGCTCTCTGATCAAGGGGCAAACGGATGTCTGCCGTTTCCGCGCCGACACCCCCACGGCAACTGATCAAGAGCAGTTGTTGGGTGACGTCATCGACACGCAAGAGATTAACCCGATCAAATTCGAGCACATCGTGCAAGGCGTGACTGGTCAGCTTGTAGAGTTCGGTTTCATCAATTGAACGTTCGAGGCGTGCGGTGATGGAATGAAAACTGTGGATGCGTTTATTCAATTCATGATAACGCTGGGAAAACTCCTCTTTCTGCTGGGCCGCAGCCACGTGTAACTCATCGAGTCGCTGGGCACGCTGATGAATTTGCTGCGAAGCGCGCCCAGCAAAAAAACCGAAAATGGCAAGCACCGCCGAAGTGCCGCCTCCCATGTACAGGTAGCGAAAAAAATTCTCGCGGCTGACAAAGGCATCGCCAATCAGACTGCTCCAGAAAGATTGATCCATCGGGGCCCAAAAAATTGCCCGCAGCAGCAACCAGCCAAGGGGGGCGGCAAGACCGAGTACCCCCCCCATGAGAGCGTAAAGATAGGTGCGATCTAACCCTGGGGACATCACAAGGTCCGTTTCAATTATTTTTGCTGAGCTATCCGTCATGAAATTATCCCCGCGCTGCCCGTGAAACCAGAATACCAAGATTTTGCGCCGTATCAACCAATTCATCCTGGGGATCGACCCGGTTAAGCTGGGCCACGGCAGCGGCAATTTTAACCCCAACAACCTTGCGGCCTTTGAGCGCAACCATTTCACCGTAACGACCGGCGGCAATCAATTGAACCGCCTTAACCCCGAAACGCGAGGCGAGAATACGGTCAAAAGATGTTGGTGAGCCGCCACGCTGCAAATGGCCCAGGGTCACAACCCGGGTCTCCATATCGAGACAGTCCGCCAGCAGGTGTGCCACCCGCTCACCGATTCCGCCCAGGCGTTCGACCCCCAGATTTTCGGCGGCAGTTTTGAGCAGCACCTTATCGCCAGTCGCTGAAAATGCGCCTTCGGCAACCACCACAATCGAAAAACGACTCCCCATGTCGGCGCGCGTGCGAATTGCCTGACAAACCTCATCAAGGACAAAGGGAATTTCCGGGATCAGAATCACATCGGCACTTCCGGCAATCCCCGCTTCAAGGGCTATCCAGCCGGCATCTCGCCCCATGACTTCAACCACCATAACGCGGTGATGGCTTTCAGCGGTGCTGTGCAAACGATCCAGGGCTTCGGTGACAATAGAAACGGCAGTACGATAGCCAAAGGTCACATCCGTTGCCTGAAGATCGTTGTCGATGGTTTTGGGGACACCGACCACCGGCAGACCCTGCTCAAACAAACCCTGCGCGATTTTCAAAGTTCCATCGCCACCGACGGCAATCAGCACATCAGCCCCCAGGCTGTGAAAATTTTCCATCACCTGGGCCGAAATATCGACCAATTCAATTTTGCCCTTGATTTTCTGTGGAAAGCTGAAGGGGTTGCCTTTGTTGCTGGTGCCCAGAATGGTGCCGCCACGCGAGAGAATCCCTCGGACATCTTTGGGGCCAAGCTCGCGCCAACGCAGGGGGGCAACCAGACCTTCAAAGCCATCTTCAATGCCAATCACGCGCCAAGCATAACGGCCACAGGCCGTGCGCACCACCGCACGAATGACAGCATTCAGACCGGGACAATCACCGCCGCCGGTTAAGATTGCAAGAGTTTTCGACATTTTTTGTGCTCCTGACGGGAGAGAATGCCGCACGACCGGAAAAAATTATTTCTTTTCGGTTGCAATCGACAACTTACTGAACCCAGCGATCTTGGCGCTATCCATCAACTGCACCACCTGGCCATGTTTGACGTTTTTATCGGCCATCAATAAAAAAGTGGTCTCGGCTGCACTCTCGCCATACGCCGCCAGTGCCTCCATCAGTTCGGGGTAACTGACCTTTTTCTGTTCGAGATAAAGACTGCCATCAGCCGCCAGATAAACCCGAACCTCTTCGGTTTTTTTGTGCGTCTGCTGTTGGGATGATTTCGGCAGGTCGACGGTCAGACCCGGTGTTTCAATAAAGGTTGTTGAAATCATGAAGAAAATCAGTAACAAAAAAACCACGTCGACCATGGGGGTTAAATCAACCCGTGGATCATCCCTGCGTCGCTGACCAAAAGCCATCAGCTTTTCTCGCCGACCAGATCAACAATGTGCATAGTGTATTCTTCCATGTCCAGCACCGCCCGATCGACGCGACTCGACAAATATTTATGCAGTAAAATCGTTGGTACCGCCACCGCCATGCCCGCAGCCGTGGTAATCAAGGCTTCGGAAATTCCGCCCCCCAAGGTTGCGGGAGTACCGACCCCTTGGCTGGCGATAACGGTAAAAGCCCGAATCATCCCCAGAACCGTGCCCAGCAAACCCAATAGCGGGGTGATGGTCGCGATTGTACCCAAGAGACCAAGGTAGCGTTCCAAGGCTGCCGTTTCACGTCGGCCAACTTCTTCGACCAGGGTTTTGAGATAAGAACGACTGGCACCACGGTTGCGCAGAGGAACCTGTAAAATGCGCCCAAGAGCAGAATTCTGACGCTCACACAGCTGGATAGCGGCAGTCGCTTCGTTGCGTAAAATAAGATTTTCTACCTGAGCGTACAGGGGTTGTGACAAGCGTTTCAGGGCGTGATAGGTCCAGAAACGATCGAAAAAAATGGCCAGGGAAATAACCGAGCACCCCAGAATCGGGTACATCAGCACGCCTCCCTTTTGAAAAATTTCCAGCATGCGCATGGCTCCAAAGCAGGCTTTAACTTAACATTATTGGCTGGACACCGCCCAGTCTATTCCAGGCGCAAGACTAGCATAGCGATTGGAAACCTCCAAGGAGATAGCAATTCTTCGCGCATATTTTTTCGGTAAAAGTTTCAAGCCGACAGTCGGCACTCTTTTTAATACATGGGGAAAAAAACTTGCGTTGATTTTACAGATGAGGTATTAAATCGACAATTTCAATCGCCCCGGTTCCATCCCCCCCTCCTTGGCGCCGGGGTCTTTTTATAAAATTCTACACCAGCTTCCCTTGCAGCCCCTCTGAGCCATAACCCGTTATTTCCACTCGCGTCCTGCGTCCTAGCAGCTCAGGGTCATAGTCCATTTTTACCGTTAAGTAGTTATCGGCGACGCTGTTCATGTGAGACCTTTCCAGGCCAGGTTCGGGAATAATTTCCAGGTGCTTTCCAACAAATGTCAGCGAAAATTCCCGCAACTTTTCTGCCCCCAGCTGACGGATGCGGGTCGCGCGATTTTTGACGATTTCAGCAGGAACCTGGCAGGGCAATTGAGCGGCAGGCGTTCCGGGCCTGGGGCTGTAAGGAAAAACGTGAAGATAACTGAGGGGCAGACTTTGAACAAACTGAAACGTCTGTTCAAACTCCTCATCGGTTTCACCGGGAAAACCAACGATCACATCAGTTCCCAAACCGGCCGAGGGTTGAGATGCCCGGATGTTACCCAGCAAATTGCCAAAGAATTCACAGGAGTAGCTGCGATTCATCTCTTTCAGAATGCGATTGTGGCCCGCTTGCAGGGGGATGTGGAAGTGAGGACAAATCTGGCGATTTTCGGTCAGATACGCCAGTAGATCCGCGGGCAATTCCGTCGGCTCTAAAGAACCCAGTCGCAGGCGGGCTTGTCCGAGGTGGGGCAGAATTTGTTGTAAAAGTTTCAGTAAATTTTGTTTTTCGGCAAAATCGCGGCCATATTGCCCGATATGGATACCGGTCAAGACCAGTTCCTGATAGCCGGCCGCCACCAGTCGCTGAACCTGTTCATTCACCTGTCCGGGCGCAACCGAGCGGCTGGCACCACGCGCGTAAGGAATAATGCAGTAAGCGCAAAAAGCATCGCAACCATTTTGAATTTGCAAAAAAGCCCGGCTGCGCTGGGCGTCACAGTCAACCTGCATGGCAACCTCGGCGGCTCCCGAACGCAGATCACTCACGGCAATACGCGGCGCAGAGTCAGGCTTGGCCAAGTGTTCGAGAAGGCGATGCTTTTCCTGATTCCCCAGCACCAGGGAAACACCAGACAATTTCGCCAGACTTTCCGCGTCGACCTGGGCATAGCAACCCGTCACCACCACCCGTGAGCGAGGATTATTGCGCTGTGCCCGCCGGATGAGTTTGCGCGATTGGGCATCGGTTTTGGCCGTCACGGTGCAAGTGTTAATGAAAACAAGATCGGCCCCCGCGCTGAAGTCTTGCTGAGCATAACCGGCTGAGGTCAGTTGTTCAGCCATGGCCGCTGATTCAAACTGGTTGGTCTTGCACCCCAGAGTAACAATCGCAAATGTCGGTTTCACGCAATCCAACCCCCGCCAATCACCCGATCCGCCAGATAAAAAACCGCAGCCTGACCGGGAGTTACGCCCTTTTGTGGAGAGGTGAACGCAATTTCAGCCCCGCCGTCTGCCCGAGGGCAAACCCGCGCGGCGATCGGTTGGTGACGATAACGAATGCGGCAATCAACGTGCAAAGGTGACTGCGGTGGTTCGATATTCCATAAGCAGCGGCGCACCTGAAAATCACGGCGGCTGAGTAAGGGTTTTTCTCCGACAATAACCCGATTCTGCGTGGCGTCGATCCCGACCACATAAAGAGGTTCCGGCCAACTGAGGCCCAGACCCTTGCGCTGACCGATGGTATAGCGATAAATCCCCTGATGCTGCCCTAACATCTGACCATTGTGATGAATAATTTCACCATTTTTCTGACCGCTGCCGCGCTGAGTCTCAAGAAAACCTGCGTAGTCACCATCGGGGACAAAGCAGATATCCTGACTTTCGGCTTTTTCGGCGACTTGCAAGCCAAATCGCTGGGCCTGGGCGCGCACCTCACCCTTGGTCATGGCCCCCAAAGGAAAGAGGGTTTGCCGCATTTGCTGCGGCGTTAAGGTAAACAGAAAGTAACTTTGATCTTTATGCTGATCGCGCCCCTGGAACAAGGCTGGCTGGCCGTCAACCTCGCGAATTTGTGCATAGTGACCGGTCGCCAGATAGTCAGCGTTTAAGGCCTGAGCTTTACGCATCAACAGTTCGAACTTCAAGACTTGATTGCATAAAACGCAAGGGTTTGGAGTGCGCCCGGCAAAATATTCGTCACAGAAATTATCGATGACATGGCGCTGAAATTCCCTTTCAAAGTTCACCACATAAAAAGGCATCTGCAAAGATTCGGCAACGCGACGCGCGTCATAGACATCATCCAGGCTGCAACAGCTGCCAAAGGTTTTGCCATCGGGGTTAGTAAAGCGGGAATAATCCCAGACCTGCATGGTGATGCCAATGACCTCGTGCCCCTGTTCCTTGAGCAACGCAGCGCAAACCGAGGAATCAACCCCGCCACTCATGGCAACAACAATACGTTTTGGAGTTGTCGAGCGAATAATTTCGTAGGTCATAGGTTAGAAATTCTCAAATGGGCTGATCTGACGCAGGCGCGAAACCGCAGCGGCCAGTTCATCAATCACATAATCGATTTCAGCGGCGGTATTGGTTGGTCCCAAGCTGAAACGAATGCTCGATTGAGCCAGCTGCGGGGCCACACCCAGGGCGGTCATAACATGGGAGGCTTCCAGGGAGCCCGAACTGCACGCCGAGCCCGAAGAGACGGCGATGCCCTTCAAATCGAGGCTCATCAATAAGGATTCCCCACTGATGCCGGCAAAGCTGGCATTGAGGGTATTGGGCAAGCGGTGATCAGACTGCTGAGCGCCATGGAAAAACACCCCCCTAATGCCGCGACGAATTCCCTGCTGCAGCCGTTCCCGAAGCTGAGCAACATGCACGGCATTCTGTTGCATTTCGACTCCGGCGAGCTCGCAGGCCTTTCCCAAACCAACAATTGAGGCCAGGTTGCTGGTTCCGCCACGGCGATGCCGTTCCTGAGATCCGCCATGCATGAGGGGCTCAAGTCGATTACCGCTTTTCACAAAGAGCGCGCCAACACCCTTGGGTGCACCAAATTTATGCCCGGAGATCACCGCCAGGTCTAGACCGGTCGCTTGAACATCAATCGGCAGCCGTCCCGCAACCTGAACCGCATCGGAATGCAAACAGACCCCCCGGGCTTTGGCAATGACGGAAATCTCGGCGAGGGGATAAATGTTGCCGATTTCATTGTTTGCCCACATCACCGAAATCAGTTGCGTCTGGGGTTGAATGTTGCTTTCGAGCTGGGCGAGATCAAGGTTCCCCTGGGAATCGACCGGCAGATAACTCACCTGCCAGCCCTGGCGTTCCAAAGCACGACAGGTTTCCAGCACAGCGGGGTGCTCAACTGCAGTGGTGATAAGGTGACGACCCTGCTCGGCCCTTTGCAGCGCCGTCCCCTTGATGGCAAAATTATCCCCTTCCGTACCACCAGAGGTGAAAATAATGTCATTCACCGATGCATTCAACAGGCTGGCCACCTGTTCACGTGCCTTTTCGAGGGCCGCATTCGCAGCACGACCGGCCCAATGAACACTGGAGGGATTCCCGTAATGCTGCGTCAGCCAAGGCAGCATGGCATCAACCACGGTAGGGTGCACGGCAGTTGTTGCATTATGATCAAGATAAATAGGTGTCATCATGGGTGATTTAAGGGCGGAGTTATAAACACATTTTTTTGCGGCCTTCCCTGGCCAGATCTTCAAGAGTTTTAGAGGCGAGAAAGGTGCGAATCTGCTCACCAAGCCCTTGCCAGATATCATGAGTAATGCACCGGGTTTTGCACTGACAGGAACCGGCGTCATCCATACAGGACAGGGGCGACAGAGCCTCTTCAACCGTATCAATAATTTGATCAATGCGAATTTCGCCGGCAGGCCGCGCCAGGACATACCCACCACCGGGACCACGCACACTGCGCACAATTTGACCACGCCGCAGCTTAACAAACAGCTGCTCTAAATAAGTGAGGGAAATATCTTCCCATTGGGCCAGGGATTTCATCGAAACCGGTGTGTCCCCACCGTGCAGAGTTAAACTGACCATCGCGCGCACAGCATACTGTGCCTTGGTTGACAATCTCATCCGTTGGCAACTTCGCGATTGTCGCGTTCAGCCAGATTTCGCTTGAGTTCTTGCTGTTCCGCGGTCAGCTCACGTACTTTTGTTTCGAGAGCGTGAATCTGATCCATCATACACCCAACGGCTTTGGCCACCGGGTCCGGAAGGTTGCCATGCTGCAAATCAACCCCAACCGCTTTTTCACCCAGCATCACAACCCGACCTGGAACACCAACGACTGTCGCATTCGGCGGCACTTCCTTAACCACAACGGAATTGGATCCAACCTTGGCGTTATCTCCCACGGTAAATGGCCCGAGAATTTTGGCCCCGGAACCCACCACAACGTTATTCCCTAAAGTCGGATGGCGCTTCTCTTTGGCCCAAGATGTCCCCCCGAGGGTAACCTGATGGTAGAGAGTACAGTTATCACCGATTTCCGCCGTTTCCCCAATAACGACACCCATGCCGTGATCAATAAAAAACCCCTTGCCGATGCAGGCACCGGGATGAATTTCAATGCCGGTAAAAAAACGCCCCAGATGTGAGACAAAACGGCCCGCCAAATAAAATTTATGCACCCAGAGCCCATGCGCCAGCCGGTAAAAGAGCAAGGCATGAAAACCCGGGTAGCAGAGCACAATTTCAAAGACATTACGAACCGCCGGATCACGCTCAAAAACAGCCTTCAAATCTTCTTTCAGGTGGGCAAACATGTTTTCCCTTTCATAATGAGAGGCAAAAAGTGG
>JAACTI010000002.1 GCA_009993495.1 Deltaproteobacteria bacterium
GGCCACCTCCGGCGTATTGACCGGTTTGAACCACCAGGCACCCAAAATGGCGAGCATCAGCCCCAGATCGCGCAACAGGGCCATTTGCGGGCTGGTGGCCGCATTGCCTTCGGCACCGGGATGAAAGCAACCGCAGTCGATATCCAGACCGCGGGCCAGAAGGCTTATCAGGGCCAGGATGAAGACGCCGTTGAGCGCAAATAAAATCAGCAGGGCCGGTTTGACGCGGCGGTTGATGAGCAGCAGGGCTCCGCACAGCAGCTCAACGAAGGGCAGGGTGGCGGCAACCAGATAGTTAAAGGCGTAGGGTAGCAGGTCATAGGCGGCAACCTGGCCGGCAAAGGCGACCGGGTCGACTCCTTTGAGATAACCCGCGTAGAGAAAAACTCCCGCCAGCAGCAAGCGACAGCCATGATAAAAAAATTTTTTCATCATGGCGCGTCCCCACTTTTAAGCATTCCGCCGCGGTCGCGCCATTCGGGAAAGCCGCCTTCATAGACCAGCACGCGGGTGTAGCCCTCGGCCAGCAGGCGCATGCCTAAATCAAAAGAATCGGGACAGCCGAAGCCGTTACAGTAGAGAATCAGCGGCGTGTTGAGGGGAACTTTGGTCTTGAAATCAGCCAGTTGAGTATCGACCTCGCCGAGAGGCAGACTGAGGGCGCCAGACAGATGTAAATTCCGGTAGGCCTGATGAGCGCGCGCGTCGATCAGCAGATAGCCGCGGTTGAGCAGGCGTTCAAGGTCTTCAAAATCAACCGGTTCGGGAAAACCGACGCTGTCATCAGAGGCAGTGACAGTGGGTTGCGCCACCACAACCGGGTTGAGGCCGGCGAAAGATTTGAACACCAGCTGGTAGTTCAGGCTCAGACCGGCGGCAAGAGCCACTAAAATCAGTACCAGGGCTTCGAGCAGATCACGGCTGCGGGGCAAATAATTATTCATCAGGTGATTCTGCCGTTTCGGGGGCCAAAGAGCGCAGCATCTGGTGCATTTGGCGATTTTCTTTCACCAGTTGCTGAATCTGCAAATGACACTGGGTGACGACCTGGTCAAGCTGGCTGATGGTTTCTTCCTGAAAGGTGGAGCGTACTTCCAGTTCGGTGAGCCGTTGTTCGATGTTGTGCATCTTATTTTTTCCCTTCGGGTTCGGATATCCGCGGCAGACGCCATCCACAGAAATTTGTGCTATGATTTAGCACAAGTTGACTGTCAGTGGCATAAATTTCTTGTCATTGAATACTCTTTTTGTTAACAATCCAATCCGCCGCTGTTTATTTTCTTTCCCGGGAGAAACCCTTGGCCCTGAAACGCCTGATGTTGTTTGCGGTTTTTTCCCTGAGCTGCTTTTATCTGCTATCGGCGCCCCTGCCGGTTGTCGCTGCGGAGAGCCCGGCGGTGGTTAACTGGCTGGATGAGCGCCTCGGCGATTTCATCCCCTTGGATACGCGTTTCACCGATTCAACCGGCAAGTCCCTGCGGCTCGGCGATTTTGTCGACCGCCCGACCCTGATTGTTCCGGTTTATTACCGCTGTCGCAACGTGTGCAACCTGACCCTTGGGGGGTTGGCCGAAGCCCTGCCCGATATCCGTCTGGAAGCGGGCACAGATTTTCGGGTGCTGGCCTACAGTATCGACCCCACCGAAACCCCGGAGCTTGCGGCGCACACCAAGAAAACTTTCATGACGGCGATGAACAATGCTCTGCCGGCGGATTCCTGGGTTTTTCTGACCGGAGATGAACACAATATCCGTTTGCTCAGCGATGCTGCCGGTTGGCACTTTAAAAAGCAGGGCGAGGATTTTCTTCACCCGGTGGCGACCTTTGTTGTCAGCAGCGAAGGGAAAATTGTGCGCTACCTTAACGGGTATCGCTTCTCTTCCATTAATCTGACCATGGCCCTGATCGAGGCCGCCGAAAACCGCATTGGTCGACCGATGCGCGCGGTGATGCAGTTTTGCTTCAGTTACGACCCGCAAGGGCGTGAATATACCTTCAACCTGCTGCGGATCAGCGCGACGGTAATTTTGCTGACCCTCGGTTCGTTCCTGCTTTTCCTCATTTTTGGCGGCAGAAAGAAGACATCATGAGTGAAACAACCTCCTCCTATGGCGGGTTCTTTGCTGAAAGCCCGCGCCCCGGTATTCTCGGCTGGTTACTGACAACCGATCACAAGCGCATCGGCATCCTCTACCTCGGTTGCATCATGACCATGTTTATTGTTGGTGCCTGCCTGGGGTTGGCGATGCGCTTGCAGCTGTTCCAGTCGGGAACCGGCATCATGAGCGCCCAGACCTACAATGCCACCTTTACCGTCCATGGCGTGATCATGATTTTTCTCTTCATTATTCCCAGCGTTCCGGCAGCCTTCGGTAACCTGGTGCTGCCGATCATGCTCGGCGCGCGCGATGTCAGCTTTCCGCGCGTTAACCTCTTATCCTGGTACTGCTATGTCGCCGGGGCCCTGCTGGCGGTTATTGCCATCTTCAGCGGCGGCGGTCCTCCCGACACGGGTTGGACTTTCTACGTCCCCTTCAGCACCCAGACCACGACCAACGTCAACCTGGCGGTTACGGCGGCTTTTATGTTGGGTTTTTCGTCCATTTTGACCGGCATCAACTTTGTTACCACCATTCACCGTTTGCGCTGCAAGGGCATGGGTTGGGGCAAATTGCCGATGTTCGTCTGGACTCTCTATGCTACCGCCTGGATTCAGGTGCTGGCGACGCCGATGCTCGGCATTACCCTGGTGCTGGTCTTTCTCGAACGGATCTTCGGTGCCGGTCTGTTTGACGCTGCCAGAGGTGGTGACCCGGTGATGTTTCAGCACCTCTTCTGGATCTACAGCCACCCGGCGGTCTACATCATGATCTTGCCGGGGATGGGGGTCATCTCTGAGATTATTCCGGTTTTTTCACGCAAGCCCTTGTTCGGCTACTGGGCCATGGCTTTTTCGAGCCTGGCAATCGCCTTCGCCGGTTCGCTGGTGTGGGCCCACCACATGTACACCAGCGGCATGAGTGATCTGGCGATTCTGGTCTTTTCCTTCATGACCTTCATCGTCGCGATACCGAGTGCGATCAAGGTTTTTAACTGGGTTTCAACCCTGCATAAAGGCTCGATACAGCTGGCGCCGCCCATGCTCTATGCCCTGGCCTTCATCTTCAACTTTTCCATCGGTGGCCTCGGTGGTTTGGTGCTTGGCGCGGCGGCAAGCGATATTCAATTGCACGACACCACCTTTGTTGTTGGCCACTTTCACTACACCATGTTCGGCGGCCTGGGGTTCGCCTTCTTTGGTGCATTGCATTACTGGCTGCCAAAATTCTTTGGCCGTATGTACAACCATAAACGCGCGCTCATTGCCTGGGCGCTCACCTTTGTCGGCTTCAATATCACGTACATGGCGATGCAGGCCGTCGGTGTCATGGGAATGCCGCGACGCTACTACGACTACCTGCCGCAGTTCGAGCCGCTCAACATGGTTGCGACTTTCGGTTCCTGGATTCTTGCCCTCGGGCTGCTGATCATGTTTGTCAACCTCTGGCAGGGGATTCGTCACGGCGCACCGGTCGGTAAAAATCCCTGGGCGGCGGCAACCCTGGAATGGACCGTCCCTTCACCGCCACCAATGGAGAACTTCGGCGTAGAAGATCCGGTACTGACCCGCGGCCCCTATGACTTTAAAGGAGTGGTTGCCGATGAGCCATGAACACCGCGACGACACCGGGGCACGCTTCGGCATGTGGGTCTTCCTCTACACCGAGGTGATCCTTTTCAGCGGCCTTTTTATTCTTTACGCCGTTTCGCTGGCCAAGTTTCCCGCCCCGTACAGCATTGCCAGCCACAAGCTCAACATCTACTTTGGCACAATCAACACCCTGGTGCTGCTGACCAGCAGTCTGACCATGGCCATGGCGATTACCGCGATCCAGCGCGGTCGAATTAAGCAGACCCTGATGCTCTGCTCATCGACTGTCGGTTTAGCGATTTTGTTTCTGGTCAACAAATTTTTCGAGTGGTCGGCCGAGATCGGTCACGGTATTTACCCCGGCTCGGAGGAACTTGCCGCCATGGGGCCGGGGGTGACCAGCTTTTTCAACCTCTATTATTTTACCGCCGGTTTGCACGGGTTTCACGTGATTGTCGGCGCGACCCTGATCTGCGTGGTTACGCTGCGGGTCGCCAAAGGCAAGGTCAACAGTGAGCGCTACGTGCTGCTGGAAAACAGCGCACTTTACTGGCATCTGGTTGATCTGGTGTGGATCTTTCTCTTTCCGCTTTATTATCTGATTCTCTAAAGGTGGTGCCATGACGGAACACAAGCACT
>JAACTI010000003.1 GCA_009993495.1 Deltaproteobacteria bacterium
AAAGAAACGCGGCACCAAACCCCCCAAGCAAAGTCTGACGCACCGCCTCATTGCTGCCCAGTTGTCCCGCCACCTGAAGCTGCGCCGGGTCAAACCCCGCCTCACGTAAAGATTCGTTCAGGGCCTTGCCCGATCCCGAGCCCCGTTCGCGCAGAATCATCGGGCTTTGGCGCAAGGCGTCGAGCTCCAGGGTTTTGATCTGGCTCCAAGGGTGCTGGGGGCTCACCACCAACACCAGCAGATCGTCAGCCAGGGGCTCGAAGACGAGGGCGCGCTCATGGTTGCGGCTGCCCACCAGGGCCAATTCAAATTCGTCGGCAGACAAACGTTCAACGATGGTCTGGCTGCTGCCCGTTTGCATACTCAGGCGAATTCCGGGATATTCATCTGCTAATTGGGGCAGTACTCCGGGTATCAGATAATTTGCCGGGATGTTGCTGGCACCCAGGGTTAAATTGACATGTTGTAACCCGTTAAATTCCGCCAGCGCCGTTTGCAAAGCTCCGCATTCAGCCAGCACGCGCCGGGCATGGCGTAAATAAACTTTGCCCGCCTGGGTCGGCAGAACCCCGCGGCCATTGCGGTCAAGCAGACGCAGGCCCGCCTCCTCTTCCAGACTGGCAATGTGCTGGCTGACCGTCGATTGCGTCAAGCAGGTCGCCTGTGCTCCCCGCGAAAAACTGCCCGTTTCAACCACCGCAACAAAAACTTCCAACTGACGCAAATTCATAATCATCCTATAGGTATTTTGAATGTCAACTATTCATTTTATCTAAATTATCAATTTGCTTTAGAAAGGGCAATTTCTAAATAATAGAGACCTGTTTTTGACCCTAAATCTTATGGAGAATCTGATGATGAAAAATGTGCTGATGGCGGTAGTTATGATTTCTCTGTTGTCGATCTCATCGGCCTGGGCCGGGTCGCGCAGCGGACAGGTGACGATGAATTTTGATCTCAGCGCCCAACCCCTGGGGGAAAGGGTGCAATTGTGGATTCCCTATCCCGTTTCCAACCCAGATCAGCAGATCAGCAAGGTGCGCCTTGTCGGCGACTATGCCGAAGCCGCGGTTTATGCTCTGCCGGAAAATGGGGCGCCCCTTTTGTATGCCGAATGGAATCCTCGGAGCGTGAGCCGCAAACTAAGCTTGACCTTTGACGTCAAGCGTGAAGAGATTCGCCGAGGTGATCTTCCCACCGTCGAACCGGCCTGGAACCCCGCCGATTACGCCGCGTACCTGGCGCCCACGGTTTTAGGGCCGACGGATGGGGTGGTCAAGGCCCTTGCCGATAAAATAACCAAGGGGAAGCCGTCTGTTCTTGACCGTGCCCGCGCCATTTATGATTGGACGGTTGAAAATATGTACCGCAACCCCGATACCATCGGCTGTGGCCTGGGCGATGTTTGTCTTCTGCTGCAAAAGCCCGGCGGAAAATGCACCGATATTTCTTCGGTTTTTATCGCCCTGAGCCGTGCGGCGGGGGTGCCGGCGCGTGAGATCTTTGGCCTGCGCCTGGGGAAGAAGCCTGAGCAGGATATCACCGGTTGGCAGCACTGCTGGGCAGAATTTTTTCTGCCCGGCCATGGCTGGGTGGTGGTTGACCCCGCTGATGTGCGCAAAGCCATGTTGGTCGAAAAGCTCGAACTTGCCTCGCCGCGTGTCGCCGAACTGCGCGATTATTTCTGGGGTGGGATCGATGCCTCTCGTTTTGAGCTCTCGCGTGGCCGTGATCTGGTGCTGAATCCGCCCCAGGCGGGGTCACCGCTGAATACCTTTGGTTACCCCTACGCCGAAGTCGGCGGCAAAGCCCTCGATTTTTACGCGCCGAAATCTTTCGTTTACCAGTTTACTTCCCGTGAATTATAAGCCATGAAAAACCGGGAGGCCCTTATCTGTGTCAGGAGAAGGGCCTCCAAAAAAAATTCACCTTACCCGGATCTTTTGCGTTTTTTGATCCAGGTCAATTCCCCCGCCTTTTGTTTCACCTATAACCACCCCAGGTTTCCCCCATCAGCAACCGTCTTGATTGCAAGAGATAACGTGATATCCTTAAACCTGAAAACGGCTTTTGGAACCGCGAAAAACACGAAAAGGCACGAAAAACAGAGGGTTAAAGCAAAACAGATATTCACCGGACAGGTTGAGTAAACTTTTCGCTTAACCAGTCGTTTTTCTTCGTGAACTTGGCGGCTTCGTGTGAGTAACTGCTTTTTTAGGTTAAAACACATCCCGCTTACGCCGGGCATGGGGCCCGTTTTTTTCAGTCGCTCTCACCAAAGGAGGCATCCGTATGAGAAAAATCTTTTTGTTAAGCTGTTTTACCCTGGCATTCTGGCTGGTTGGCACCAGCGCATTTGCCGCAGAAGACTGCGTGGCTTGCCACCAGGAAAAAAATCCCGGGCTTTATCTGCAATGGAAAAATTCCGCTCACGCTGAAAACGGGGTTAGCTGTATCGACTGCCACCAGGCGAACAAAGAGGATGTCGACGCTTTCGCCCATAATGGGGCAACTATTGCGACTCTGGTTACGCCCAAAGATTGTGGAAAATGTCACGCGCAAATTGCAGAAGAAGCCTCCACCTCTTATCATGCCAATGCCGGCGAAATTTTGGAGTCGAATGACGCCTATCTCGCCCATGCCGCCGGTGGCCAGCCGGTTGCCATCGTTGGTTGCGTCGCCTGCCACGGTTCCAAAGTGACGATCGATCCGACTTCACCCAACAAGCTTTCAGCAAAAGACTGGCCCAACAGCGGTATCGGTCGCATCAATCCCGATGGATCCAAGGGCTCGTGTAACGCCTGCCATTCGCGCCATTCCTTTTCTGCCGCCCTGGCGCGTCAGCCGGAAAACTGCGGCAAGTGTCACTTAGGCCCGGATCATCCGCAAAAAGAGATTTACGAAGAATCAAAACATGGCATCGCTTTTTACAGCAATGTCGACAAGATGAACCTCGACAGCAAATCCTGGGTGGTGGGTAAGGATTATTACGAAGCACCCACCTGCGCCACTTGCCATATGTCTGCCACCTCCAACCAGGCCCTGACTCACGATGTCGGGCAGCGCATCTCCTGGACCCTGCGCCCGCCGGTTTCTAAAAAGAAAGACAACGCCGAGGTTAAGCGTCAGAAGATGCAGGATGTCTGCTCAAATTGCCATCAGCAGGCGTTTGTCGACGGACATTATTACCAGTATGATGCGCTGGTAAATCTCTACAACGAAAAATTTGCCAAACCGGCAACCGAGCTGATGAAGATCGTTCGTTCTGAAAAACTCCTGGAAAGTCCGGCCGCCTTTTCTAACTCGATTGAGTGGGATTACTGGGAGCTTTGGCATCACGAAGGTCGTCGGGCGCGCATGGGCGCAGCGATGATGGCCCCGGATTACGCCTGGTGGAATGGCATTTATGAGGTCGCCTATAACTTCTACTTCAAACTGATTCCCGAAGCGCGTCAGTACAACAACCCCAAAGTCAATGCCTATATTGACAATCTACTGACCAATGATCCGATGCATAAATGGATGAGTTCAAATACCGGTGAAATTAAAAAAGCAATTAAATCCGGACAGTTTCAGAAAATCTATTCAGAGATGTTTGCCAAATAAGCGTCTAAGGTAAATAGTGTACAGAAAAGCCCCGCGTTTAACGAGCGGGGCTTTTCTGTACACGGGAACCCGGGGCGCAGCGCCCGGTGTCAGGCGGCGGCTCTTGTCTTAATCCATGAGATCTGCTAAAAATGGTCGACCTTAAAATTGATCAACAGGAGCGGTAATTCATGGGACTTATGCAGGGAAAACGTGGCGTCATTTTTGGCGTCGCCAATGATAAAAGTATTGCCTGGGGCGTTGCCCAGCAGCTGCGGCAACAGGGGGCTGAGTTGGCCTTTACTTATTTGAACGACGCCTTGGCCAAGCGGGTGCGGCCCCTGGCCGAAAGCCTGGATTCTGAGATGATTCTGCCCTGCGATGTGCAAGACGAAGCACAGATAGCCGCAGTTTTTGAAGCGGTGGCAAAGAAGTGGGGCAAAATTGATTTCTTTGTTCATGCCCTGGCCTTTGCCAATCGTGACGATTTGAAAAACCCCTTTTCGCAAACCAGCCGCGAAGGCTTTCAGCTGGCTCTGGACGTCAGTGCCTATTCGCTGATTTCTATGACCCGCGCCGCTCTGCCGGTGATGAATGATGGCGGCAGTATTGTCACCATGACTTATCTGGGGGCGATGCGCGCGATACCCGGTTATAACATCATGGGGGTCGCCAAGGCGGCGCTGGAATCTTCGGTGCGCTATCTGGCGGCCGAACTGGGTGGCCGAAAAATCCGGGTCAACGCGATTTCTGCCGGGCCAATCAAAACCCTGGCCGCTTCAGGCGTGGGCAATCTGAACGAAAAGTTGCGCGTCATGGAAGCCCGGGCGGCCC
>JAACTI010000004.1 GCA_009993495.1 Deltaproteobacteria bacterium
CCTTGCCGCTGAAAACATGGATACCGCGCCGCGTCGACACAAGTTCGAGTTCCATCCGCAGCTGATCACCGGGGCGTACCGGCTTGCGAAAGCGTGCCTTGTCAATCCCGACAAAGTAGGTCACCTTATTCGCCATTTCGCCCTCGGCACCGGCGGCCACATAGGCACCACCGGTCTGGGCCATGGCTTCGATAATCAGTACCCCCGGCATAATGGGATGGCCGGGGAAATGACCCTGAAAGAAGGGTTCGTTGAAAGTGACGTTTTTGTAGCCAACACATTTCGTGCCCTCTTCAACCTCTTCCAAACGGTCGACCAACAGAAAAGGGTAACGATGGGGAAGTAATTTAAGGATATCGTTGATGTCAAGACTGATCATGATTTCTGCTCCTTGAGCTCTTCTTCGAGGGCCTGCAAGCGTTTGCGCAAGGCCGAAATTTCACGTTTCATTTCAGGTAATTTGCCAAAAAGCAGGGACGATTTCAGCCACTGATGATGGGGAATGGCCGGGGTGCCCGAATATGTTTGATTATCGGCCAGAGGGCCGGTCGCGCCGCCCTTGCCCGCCAGGGTAATGTTGTTGCCCAGCTTGACATGGCCGGTGACTGCCGACTGACCGCCAAAGGTGGCATGGCGACCAATTTGGCAGCTGCCCGCAAAACCCGTCTGGGCCGCAATGACCCCATGGGGACCAATAACAACATTGTGCCCCACCTGCACCTGGTTGTCGATTTTGCAGCCGTGCCCAATGCGCGTTTCCCCCAGGGCGGCACGATCAACGCAGGAGCAGGCCCCAATTTCGACATCGTCTTCCAGCACCACAATGCCAACCTGGGGAATTTTGTAATAGGCTTCGCCGTCGGGCGCAAAACCAAAACCATCGGCCCCAATAACCGCCCCCGGCTGCAAAATAACCCGGCGGCCAAGGCGACAACCTTCGCGAATAAGGCACCCGGCATGGATGAGACAGTCACTGCCAATCTGGACATCGGCATAAATGACGGTGTTGGGCAGAAGAACCGTGCGGTCACCAATCCGGGCATTCTCACCAATGACCACCCCGGGATAAATACTGACATCGGTTCCCAGAATTGCCGTTTCCGCAACCAGCGCACCCGGCATAACGCCCCGTACCGGATAACGCGTGGCGTGAAAATGGGTCAGAATTTTAGCAAAAGCCAGGTAAGGATTAGCGCACACCAGCAGATTTTTGCCGGGAGCTTCAACCCCGGGGCCAAGGATAACCGCCGACGCCCGACAGCCTGGCACCTGGGGCAGATATTTGGGGTTCGCCAGAAAGGCCAGATCCCCGGGGCCCGCCTGATCGAGGGTCTTCAAATCGTGCACTTCAACCTGCGGATCGCCAATAATCCGCGCGTCGATCAGCCTTGCCAGATCCTGCAAAGAGGGCATAGTGAATCCTGCTATTTGCTACTAAGGTTAAAAGCCTTGATCACATCATCGGTCAGGTCAAGCGCGGGATCACCATAAATAATCGAACTTTCGGCTTTTTCGAGAATCATGCCGTAGCCCTTTTCCTGACCGAGCTGACGTGCAGTTTTAAGAATTTCGTCGATAATTTTACGCGTAAAGTCGGCATCTTTCTGTTGTAGTTCTTCCTGGATATCCTTGGTGAAGCGCTGAAATTCCTTGGCGCGTTGCTGAAATTCACGCTCTTTTTTCGCCCGTGCGTCATCCGACAAGAGCACAGCCTGGGTTTCCATTTCTTTCTGCATATCTTTAAGGGCCTGCTGTTCAGCCGCAACCTTGGCCTCGTATTTTTTGACCTGCTGGCCAATTTCAGCCTTGGCCTTGACCCCGGCATCACTTAAATTGAGCGCCTTCTGCAAGTCAATAAAGGCTACCTCACCGGCGGCAAAAGCTCCGCTCGACATCAAAAGCAACACACTGAGCATAACGATTTTTTTCAACATGAGAAATCTCCCTGACACAAACGCGGAAAAAAGTTAGAAAAACGTACCAATACTGAACTCGAAGATCGGGCTTCTTTCGTTGCCCTGCGGGTCGAGATTATACCCCCATTCAAAACGCAGGGGGCCCAGGGGGCTTAACCAACGGATACCATAGCCAACGCTTTGGCGCACACTGTTAAAATAGTCTTCGCTCGCGCGCCAGGCATTACCGGCATCATAAAAAAGGACGCCTTTGATTTTGTATTCCTGACTGAGGGGAATCAAAATTTCCGCATTCATATAAGCGGCCTTTTCACCCCCGATGTAAGTTCCGCCTTCCTCAGGGCCAACCTCTCGCGGATCAAAGCCCCGAATGGAACGCAGTCCACCAAGGAAAAATTTCTCGCTGACGGGCACTTTTTCATTCGTTGTTTTGACGACATAGCCAATATCGCCGTTCAAGGAAAAGATCAGTTTCCAGAACAGGGGGAAAAAGTGCCGATGACTCAGCTCAAATTTGGCGAAATCTTCGGTGCCCCCCAGTCCGGCATATTCCACCGAAAACTGTGACACGCCACCGCGGCTCGGATCTAAATGGTAATCGGTGGTGTTGCGGCTCAGGCTTGCGGTTAGTGAAGAAAGGGTCGATTTGCCTTCCTGGTCAAGAATCACCGGGCTGGTGACGAAGGAATCAATATCGTAGATCTCTTTCTCTTCGTAACGGTAGGTCAGCAAGCCGCGCGCATAGGTGCTGAGTGGACGACCAACTTTCACGGCGCCACCGGTGGCGCTTTCAGAGAAATCGGACCAGTCGCGCTCGGTTTTATACACATCAATCCCCGCGGTCCAGCGGGAATCGAGAAAATAAGGATCGGTAACCCCAACCTGGTAAAGCTGTGAGGATCCCCCCAGGGTGGCGGACGCCCTGAGATTGATACCATAACCAAACAAATTGCCCTGCGAGACGGATCCCTGAGCAATGAGATGATCCACGGAGGAATAGCCCGCCCCAATACTGAAGGTGCCCGTGGGTTTTTCGGTGATGTTAATATCAAGCATTTGCTTGTCGGGAGCGCTCCCGGGGCTGGTAGAAAGGTTGGTTTCTTCAAAAAAACCCAGATTTCGCAGATGATTACGGCTGTTGCGAATTTTTGTCGCGCTGTATTTATCCCCTTCAATCAGGGTCAGTTCACGGCGAATAACCTTATCCCGCGTCACCGTGTTACCCGCGATGCGAATTTTTTCAATGTGAATCAGCGGACCCTGTTCAATGTCAAGATTGAGGTCGATGGTCAGAGTCTCCACATCTTTACTCGTCAGGGGCACCACGTTAACGTTAGCATAGCCCTCATCGGCATAAAGATCGGTCAGGGCGAGAACCGAAGCGCGCAGTTCACTGCGGCTGAAGACATCGCCCTCTTTCAGGGTCACGTGTTGTAGCAGTTCGTCCCGGGGTTTAAGCAGGTCGCCCTTGATTCCGACCTTGCCGACCCGGTACTGGGGCCCTTCATCAATTTCAAACAGCAATTTCATGTACTTGCCATCTTTGATCAGGCTGATCTGCGGTTGTTTGATGCGCGCATCCATGTAACCACGATCAAAATACAGGGCCTGCATCAAATCCATATCCAGGGGGATATCCGCAGGCTTATAGGTACCGCGATCCGTAATCCATGAAAAAATCCAGCGTTCACGGGTTTGCATGGCCTTGCGCAAAGCCTTGCTCGCAATGATTTCATTGCCCTCAAAGACAATTTCATCGATCAAAACCTTGTCACCTTCGGTAATTTTGAAGGTTAACAGACTTTCGTTGCGCTCATCGGTGCTGAGATCGGGCGCAATTTTGGCGGCGTGATAGCCCTCTTCCTGATAGAGCGTGAGCAGGGCATCCACGTCATTAGCAACTTTAACCGGATCGTAAATGACCGGGGGTTTCAACAACACCACCGGGCGTAATTTTTCTTCGCTCAGGTGATCGAAACCCTCAAAACGAATTTCGCGGATCAACGGACGCTCGTGAACCACAAAAACCAGAATTTTCCGGCCGCCTTCTTCACGCAAATCAACCCGGACATCATCAAAATGGCCAAGCTTGGCAATGGCTCGGACATCACGGTCAATTTGCTCAAGGGTCACCTCAGCGCCGGGCTTGACGCTGACAAGCGCACGCACCGTCGCCCCATCGACCCGGTTGTTGCCTTCGAGACGCACATCGGTGGGCGTAATCGTTTCGACCGCCAAGGCCGACGAAAAACTCAGCAGAAGGCACACAACACTGTAAAGTAAATAACGCCACATGCGGGGGAATTCTCTCTTTATCTCAGGCCAAAGAAACGCGATTATAGGGATTCAGACCCAGCAGTTCAAGCACCAACCGGCCTAACGCCCCCTCCCTCGAAGCCCAAAAACTTTTTTTAATGCCAAGCCGCAGAAGAAAAGAGAACATCAAAAGAGGAAGGGTCAACCTGAGTTCCATCTTCCAGATTTCTCTGCGGCGCTGCGTTAAAAGGGCTTTTGTCCGCCGGTAGCTTCCAACGGACATCACTTCCGCTCTTCACTTTTTAAACACCCATCTTCCATGCGCAAGGTTCGATCCATGCGTGCCGCCAGCAGGTCATTGTGGGTGACACTGACCATGGTGAGATTATGGCTGGCGTGCAGGCGATCGAGCAAAGTTAAAATTTCTTCCGAAGTGCGCCGATCGAGGTTCCCCGTGGGCTCATCGGCCAACAACAGACGCGGACGCTGAATCAAGGCGCGAGCAATGGCCACGCGCTGTTGTTCGCCACCCGAAAGGGCACCCGGCTTATGCTCAACGCGGCTCGCCAGACCGACTTCCTTGAGCATTTCGGTGGCCGGAATCGCCGCCTGGCGGCGTGATTGTCCGGCAATCAACAAGGGCATCATGACATTTTCCAGGGCATTGAATTCGGGCAAAAGCTGGTGAAACTGAAACACAAAGCCAATAGTACGATTCCGAAAAGCATCAAGGGCCGGGCCGCGCAGGGCGAAAAGGTTTTTTCCCTCAAAGAGCACTTCACCCGAGGTCGGCCGATCAAGCCCGCCCATAATGTGCATCAGGGTGGTTTTACCCGCGCCCGAGGTGCCAACCACCGCAATGCGTTCCCCGAGATGCACCTGCAGATTCACCTCACGCAGAACCGCAAGCGGCCCCTTGACCGTAGCAAAAGATTTATTCAACCCGGTGATGCGAATCATTGCCCAGCCTCTGAACTATTCATAACGCAGCGCCTCGGCGGGATCCATGCGGGATGCCCGCCAGGCTGGGTAAATGGTCGCGCCCAGGGAAATCAACAGGGCAATCGCCACCACCGCCAGCACATCGGAAACCACGATTTCCGAAGGGAAATGTTCCATGCCGTAAACGGTCTGGTCGAA
>JAACTI010000244.1 GCA_009993495.1 Deltaproteobacteria bacterium
AGACCTGAAATTCATCTTTACGCAACCCGATCAAGCGATTAAAGGGTTGCAGGAGGGCAATTTCGATTTAGCCGTCATTGAGCACTGTCAGGATCTGGCACTGGAAGAACTGATCACCCTGCCCTTGCCGGAAGATCAGCTGATCTTCATCGCGGCTCCGGAACTGAAACTGGGCGCAGAAAAGGTCGAACTCGCCAGCCTGCAACGCCATCGACTCTACATCAGACGCGATGGTTGCAGCTCAAAGCGCTTGTTGCAGCAGAATCTGGAAGAAGTCGGCAGCTCTCTTGCCACATTTCACAGTCTGGTCGTTTCGGATGATTTGCGCCTGACCATCGACAGTGTCCTCGCCGGGAACGGAATCTCCTTCATCTCGCGCAGCCTGGTGGGGGGACAGCTCAGCGCCGGCAGTTTGCTGGGATTCAGAGTCCCTGAATTTCGTCAGGTTCGCTGCCGCAGTGTGGTGCTGCCGCGACATCGTGCCGACGAGCCCCTGCTCCGATCCTTTGTGGATTGTATCGAAAACCTGTGTGGCTCCGGCCATTGCCGGCCGACGCCCGAAACCTGCCGTAGCTTCGATAGGTGATTTCAGCCTCTGGGATGAGCGCCCCCGACGATCAATCTTCCCGCCGGCGCCAATAAGTTCGCGGCGCGGCCCTTGAGGTTACTTCCTTTTAAACCAGCCGCTTTTTTCCTGATAAGCCTCAACCCGGTTGCGCCCCTTCTTTTTGGCCTGATACAGGGCCTTGTCGGCCGCTTCGATCAGATCGCTGCGTTTGACTTTGCCGCCTTTGGGCAGGCTGGCGACTCCGAAGCTGGCGGTGACGCGGTAACTGATTTTTTCGTAATAAAACTCGCCGTTTTCGACCGCAACGCGTAATTTTTCGGCGACGATCAAAGCTTCCTCGGCGCCGGTATCGGGCAGTACGAAAACAAATTCCTCGCCGCCGTAGCGCGCGAGGAGATCATACTCGCGAATCTGCTCACCACAGACCCGGCACATCTCTTTCAGCACAAAATCCCCCACCTGATGACCGTGAAAATCGTTGAATTTTTTAAAGTGATCGATATCGCACAGGATCAGGCTCAGCTCCAGATCGCGGCGCAGGGAGCGATTGAGCTCCTTTTCGAGGAAGGTTTGAAAAAAACGATGGTTATAAACTTCGGTCAAACCATCGAGATTGGCAATCGCCTCAAGATAGGTGTTTTTTTTCTCCAATTCAGCCGTGAGCTTTTCGAGTTGCAGTTTGGCGTGCACCAGTTCGCGATTCATCTGCTCGTACGACATATTGAGGAGACTGAGCTCAATGTTGGCTTCCTGCAACAATTCGGGAATAGACGGTGTCCCGTCGATTTTGATGCCGAAAAAATCGGCGGCCTGAGCGACTTCGCTATTGACCCGCCGCAGCAGGTCGTCAATGGTCTGATCGTCGAGATTAAAGCGCTTTTTCGCCTGTTCACGAAAGGGCCGGTGATAAGCGATGGGTTGCCCGGAGTAAAGAATATTGCTCAACAAACCCGCCAGATAGACAACTTCGATGTTGCGTTTCATCACCTTGTCGGCACCCGCATAGGCGTCGGGGTCATGATGATAGAGGATGGGCAGACTCAAGCTTTCAGGAAAATTCCAATGCTGTGCCGCCGCGCTCCCAATATAGGTGTGATCGGCCCCGATTTTTGCGGTTTCAAGCTGATAAAAGCTGCGCTGCTGTTCGCTGTGTTGGCGACAAATTTCGCTGTAGGTATCGGGATAGGCCATGGCCAGAATCAACTTGCCCAGGTTGGCGAGCAGGCTGACGGTGAAGACCTCTTCCGTATCATCACTGCAAATTTTGGCCATCAACAACCTGGCCGATACCGCCGCGGCCAGGGAATGTTCCCAGAATTTCTCATAACTGAAGCTACCCGGTTCGCGCGGACGTTCCATATTCAGAAACGAAAAAGACAGCACCAAAGAACGCACCGCGTTGGTGCCCAGAATCGCCACCGCCTGCTGAATGCTGCCGACTTCGTTGGGAAAATTGTAAAATGCCGAATTGACCACCTTGAGCACCTTGACCGACAGGGAAATATCCTGGGCAATCAGCTTGGTAATGTCATAAATTGTGGTGTCATCACGAGCGGTCAGGCTGATGAGCTTGGAAGCAACGGTCGACAGCGTCGGCAGGGCACCGGCGTCGATCACCTGTTGCAAGATGTCTTCTTTTTTCATCGGACTCAGATCCTTATCTTCGCGGCGGGTCAACGGAGTTTTTCAGCAAAAAGCGCCAAATGCAAGGCGCGCAATGGTCGGACAATGAGGCGTACTGAGCTAGGTCGAAGCCGTGAGACCATTGCCGCAAGGCCGCAGTTGGTGGGTCTATACAAGGCCATCAGAGTTTATCCGAAATGCGGGGCAGCACCAGCCCACCATCGGGAATCACCACTATTTTTGCTTTAGCGGGCAGATCCTTAAGCGCCAGATCAAGGGCCTGCGGTAAATTTTCCGCTTTTTCCATGCCCATGGTACGGCAGCTTGCGGCATCAAAGCCGCTGACCAAAATCACCCGGAAGCGCCGGGCCTTGGTTAGCAGAGCGTGGGCGGTCTGGCCGTTAATCTGATAATTGGCGCGCAGGGCATCCTCAAGCGAATCGAGATTTTGATAATCGAACCAGGGGAAAAAATGGGGATGGCCGAAGCCGTCACGGCAGGCGGCGAGAAGAATAATCGTCCCACCTTCACGCACGGCCCGACTGCCGTAATCGAGGGCCTTCTGCGCCTGAATCAGGTTGATATCCTTGGGCTCGCCGCCGGCGGAGATGATCGCCAGGTCGGCAATTTCGGTGTCAACCGCATACAGCTGCTGCACCTGACGACAGGCGGCAAGATGGGCCTGTTCCAGATCACCGGCGTAGGCCCCGATAATCTGCTTGTCGGGTGACAAAACCGTGTTGAACAGCAGATCGCAGCGCAGCATGCGCGCCGCTTCCAGCAGATTTCGATGCACCGGATTGCCTTCAAGAACACCGGGGATCGCCTGGGGGTGTTTGCCCCGCCGGGGCGACGGATTAAAAATGGAAAAGTGACTGGCCATGCAGGTGGCGCGCGATGCAACCCCCGGCACCAGCCCCTTGCGCCCACCACCGAAACCGGCAAAATAATGGAAGCCCACCGTACCGGTGACAATAACGCGACGGGCCTCGGCAACCGGCGATTGACGATCACCGGTATTCCGTCTGCGGTGGTGCCCAGATCAACCAGTTGCGCAGGATCGTCACAGTTGTGATCGTAGACGGCAATACGTTGATAAAGGGGGCCGAGAATTTTCTCATGTTCGGCCCCTGTCTGCGGGCGATGAATACCAAGGGCAATAACAATCGAAATATCCTCGTCAGCAATCCCGGCAGCATTCAAAAGTTCAACCAGAATCGGCAGATAAATTTCACTGCCGGTGTAACGGGTGATGTCACTGGTCACAATCACCACCTGTTCTCCGGGGGAAAAGATGTCCGCAGGCGAGGCGGTGCCAAGGGGCTCCCTGAGGGCCTGCCGGATGAGATTCTCGGAGGTGCCGGTCACCGGGACAACCGGTGGAACCAGCTGCGTCGCAACCCTGGGTAACAAAGCCTGCTGGTCACTCTTGCCATATTTAAGCTTAATTTGCATAAAATCCCCATTTCCTGTGGCTTTCACGCCGATGCTCTGTCTTGCGGGTCACCTTGTCTTTATGCTAAGAACAACAATCCCGATACGATCCCGATTTCTCTTTCTCCCTTGTTCAGGAGGGCAAACCATGCAACTCGAAATTCTGCCGCTTTCGACGCCTAAAAACAAAATCGCCGATGAGTCCCAACTTGTTTTTGGCAAACAGTTCAGCGATCGTATGTTTGTGATGGAATTCGACCGCGGCCGCGGCTGGCATTCAGCCCGCATTCAGCCCTACGGGCCTTTTTCCCTCGAACCGGCCGCGATGGTGCTGCATTATTCTCAGGAAATCTTCGAAGGACTCAAGGCCTTCCGCCGTGCCGATGGCGCCATTGCCCTCTTTCGCCCCAAAGATAACATCGCACGTTTTAATCGTAGCGCAAAACGCATGTGCATGCCGGAAGTCGATGAACAATTTTTTCTCGACGCCCTGCTGGAACTGATTCGCCTGGAAGCCGACTGGGTGCCGCGCAGCGCTGGTACCAGCCTGTATATCCGCCCGACTATGATCGCCAGCGAACCCATGCTGGGTGTGCGCCCGGCCGACCAGTATCTGTGCTACATCATCCTTTCACCGGTGGGGGCCTATTACAAGGGTGGCATAGCTCCGGTCAAAATCTGGATTTCCGATCATTATGTCCGTGCAGCCCACGGGGGCACCGGCGAAGCCAAAACCGGCGGCAACTATGCTGCCAGCCTTATGGCCGCCAAAGAAGCCGCCGAAAACGGATACGACCAGGTCTTGTGGCTCGACGCCCGCCAAAAAAAATATGTCGAAGAAGTCGGCAGCATGAATATGCTGTTCCTTTACGACGGCAAAATTGTCACTTCGCCCCTCAACGGCACGGTGCTCGACGGCATCACCCGCCGCTCGGTGCTGCAACTGCTGGTCGACCGCGGCTATCAAATCGAAGAACGTGCGCTGTCGATTGATGAGGTCATGGAGGGTGCCGAAAATGGCCGCCTCGCAGAGGCCTTCGGCACCGGCACCGCGGTGGTCATTTCGCCGGTGGGTTCTTTCTGCTACAAGAACCGCTGCGTGCAAATCGGTAACGGCAAAACCGGCGAACTGACCATGAAAATCTATCAGGAACTTACCGACATTCAATATGGTCGCCAGCCGGATAAATACCATTGGGTTATGCCGGTTTGACCCCGGTTTTTAAGCCTCCGGCAGGGCGCCCTTAGCCTTGGCGCCCTAAATATGTCAGTCCCTGGGCAAGGGGCACTGCTTCAAAGCCGAAATCAGCCCGCCACTCACGGGTGTCGCAGCAGTTGCCTTCCAGCAGCATCTGTAACTGGTTACTGGTCAGGGGGAAAAAGGGCAGATGCTGAAAAAGGCTGACTAGGGGACGCATGAGCACGAGAGGCTGGGGAATTTTACCGGGCGGTTTTTTGCCGAGGGCGGCGGCAACCTGGTCAAGCAGCTCATTGTAGCTGAGACATTCGGCCCCGCCGCAATGGTAGGTTTTGCCGATGGCTTGAGGTAATGTGAGGGCTCTGGCAAAGCTCAGGGCGACCTGCTCCACCGGCAGGGGTTGCATGTGATAACGGCCATCGCCAATAACAGGAATAACCGGCAGCCTGGTCAACATCTTCACCAGCATGGTGATGAACTGATCTCCGGGGCCGTAAATCAGCGAGGGACGAAAAATCGTCCAGTCAAGAGACGACGCCCTGACTTCTTCTTCCGCCAGATATTTGGTCTGATGGTAGGCCGAAACGGCATCTTTGCGCGAGCCATTGGCGCTCATGTGCAGATAACGCTTAATCCCGGCCTGCTGACAGGCGCTGACCACACTGCGGGTTGCTTCATGGTGCAGGCGGGCGAAAGTGATCTGGCGTGCCGGAAATTCGCGTATGATCCCCACCAGATGAATCACCGCATCGCAGCCCTGCATCTGTTGTGCAAGAGCAGCGGGTGCAAACAAATCTCCAACTTTGGGGGTAAGGGTCGGAAGGCCAGCCAGATGTTTTTCTGAGCCGGGGCGCACCAGGCAGTCAACCTGATGCCCGCTGCGCAGCAATTCGGCGCACAGCGCCTGCCCGACAAAACCTGTTGCCCCGGTGACAAAGACTTTCATGATTCGCCTCCTTCAACCTTGAAATAAATGGTGATTTTTCGTCTCGGTGGCGCAGAATACAGTGGTTGATTATATCATAATTCTAAACCTATACAGTACCGATTACCTTATAAGATATTACGTATACACTATGTAATAATTTACCCTTGACTTTGGCCGGTTGTGCCAGTTATACAAACAGCGTTTGTTTAATTTTATCTTTTATTTGTCGATAAATTATTATTTACAATTTCTAAATGATATTCAGGGTAAAACCTTTATTTATTTCTGTCGCCTATTCACCCTTGACGAAAGGAGAGGAGCATGGAGCAACAAAAACAGCGGGTGTCGGAGGGCATGGTTTCAGAGAATATTCTGAAACGCTGGGAAACGCGCGGGGTCAGTCGGCGTGATTTCATGAAGTTCTGTTCGGCGATGACCGCCACCCTGGCGTTGCCGATGACCATGATGAGCAGGGTGGCTGAAGCGATTGAGGCCGACAACCGGCCACCGGTAATCTGGATGGAGTTTCAGGGTTGCACCGGTGACTCCGAAGCCTTTCTGCGCTCCAATCAGCCCACCGCTGCCCAAATCATCCTCGATTATCTGTCGGTGGATTACCACGAAACCATCATGGCCGCCGCCGGTCATCAAGCTGAAGCGGCCAAGATGGCAACCTTTGAAAAATACAAGGGCAAATATATTGCGATTGTCGAGGGCTCGATTCCAGCGGCCGAAGGGGGCATTTACTGTACGGTTGCCGGCAATTCGGCGCTGAATATTGCGCGTGAAATCTGCGGCAACGCGGCGGCGACCATTGCGGTCGGGTCCTGTGCGTCTTTCGGCGGTATTCCTGCCGCGGCGCCCAACCCGACCGGCGCCATATCGGTGTCGCAGGCCGTGCCGGGGGCGACGGTGATGAATCTTCCCGGCTGTCCGCTGAATGCCACCAATCTCACCGCCGCCATTGTGCATTTTCTGACCTTT
The DNA here is from genome assembly GCA_009993495.1 of Deltaproteobacteria bacterium. Classification (GTDB taxonomy): domain Bacteria; phylum Desulfobacterota; class Desulfuromonadia; order Desulfuromonadales; family Geopsychrobacteraceae; genus Geopsychrobacter. The sequence continues at coordinate 6,736 of JAACTI010000244.1, forward strand.
GGCAAGCTGCCGGCAACTGACAGCCTGGGCCGCCCCAAATTCGCTTATGGCAAACGCATTCACGACAACTGTGAAAGGCGCGCGCATTTCGATGCCGGTCAGTACGCTGAAGGGTTTGGCGACGCCGGGCATCGCCAGGGCTGGTGCCTCTACAAGCTGGGGTGCAAGGGGCCCGAAACCTTCCATAACTGTCCAACGGTGCGATACAACGAGGGTACCAGTTGGCCGGTGCAGGCCGGGCATGGCTGCATCGGTTGCAGCGAGCCGCAATTCTGGGACACCATGAGCCCCTTCTATAATCGTTTGCCCAATGTGCCGGGCTTCGGGGTTGAGGCCAGTGCCGACAAAATCGGCCTGGGAATCGCCGCTGCTACGGCTGTGGCTTTCGGTGCCCACGGGGTCGCCAGCGCTCTGCGTAAGGGCGATGACGTGGGATCTGAGCAGGTAAAGAAGGAGGATTGAAATCATGGCAAAAAAAATTGTTGTTGACCCGATTACCCGCATTGAAGGCCACTTGCGGATTGAGGCGCAGATTGAAGGCGGGCAGATCACCAACGCCTGGAGTTCTTCCACCGCTTTCCGCGGGATTGAAACCATTCTCAAAGGGCGTGATCCGCGCGATGCCCACCATTTCACCCAGCGGTTCTGTGGGGTCTGTACCACGGTGCACTCCATGGCGAGTATCCGTGCGGTGGAAGATGCGCTGAAGATTCAGATTCCCGACAATGCCCGCCTGATTCGCAACCTGATCATGGGTATTCAGAATGTCCAGGA
>JAACTI010000569.1 GCA_009993495.1 Deltaproteobacteria bacterium
ATGATGGAACAATTTGAAACCTTTTTTGCCGAGCTGAAAGCCGATGTGCGCAGCGGACAGGCGGACAAATTGTTCGAATTTTTCATGACCTCCAAACAGATGCGCGATGCGATTCTTTAAGACTTAAAAGACTTTTGAAGTCACAGAAAGCACGGAAAATTACACCGTTCGGGTAACTATTCAGCCCTTTGGGAGTCCTTTACAATCAAAATGCTTGCTCTGCGCGAGGAGCTTTTAACTATTGCTTGTCTTTTTGGCTCTTGTGGCTAACGGCTTTTTCTAGATTCTAACAAATACAGGGAACGAACCTATGTCCACTAGTGAAAACCGCACCATTTTACCCTCTGCCGGAGTCCGCGGCGAAATTCTCATTCCCGGCGACAAGTCCATTTCTCATCGCGCCATTATGTTTGCGGCCCTGGCCGAAGGCACCAGCCGGGTGCGCGGTTTGCTGCGCGGCGAGGATTGTCTGTCGACGCTGTCGGCATTTCAGCAGATGGGGATCAACGTGCGTGAGGAGCGCGACGACCTGCTCATTGAAGGGCGTGGACTGCACGGCCTGCGGGAACCCGATGATGTGATTGATTGCGGCAACTCCGGTACCACTATGCGCCTGATGAGTGGGATCCTGGCGGCCCAACCTTTTTTTAGTGTGTTGACGGGCGATCAATATCTGCGTCGACGGCCCATGGCGCGGATTGTCAAGCCCCTGACCGAGATGGGCGCGCGCATCAGCGGGCGTGAAAATCATTCCAAGGCTCCCCTGGCAATTCAGGGCGGCGGGCTGCGCGCCATTGACTACCAATCGCCGGTGTCCAGCGCCCAGATTAAATCGGCGGTACTGCTAGCCGGTTTGCAGACCGAGGGAGAAACCCGTGTCTTTGAACCCTGGGTGTCGCGTGATCACAGCGAGCGAATGCTTAAATATTTTGGCGTCGCGGTCACGCCCTTTGATGGGGGGGTGTCTCTGTGCGGCCCGGCCCACTTGCAGGCGCGTGAGGTGGATGTGCCGGGGGATATTTCTTCGGCGGCTTTTTTCCTGGTGGCGGCCCTGATTACGCCGGGCTCGGAGCTGTTGCTGAAAAATGTCGGTGTCAATCCCACGCGCAGCGGCATTCTTGACATTCTGGAACAAATGGGCGGACAGATCCAACGCCTCAATCAACGTGAGCTCGGGGGCGAACCCGTGGCCGACCTGCTGGTGCGCTACAGCGCACTGCAGGGCATTGAAATTGGCGGTGAGCTGGTGCCGCGTGCGATTGACGAGCTGCCGGTGGTCAGTGTGGCGGCGGTTTTTGCCGCGGGTGAAACCCGGATTCGCGACGCCCAGGAATTGCGCGTGAAGGAAACCGACCGTATTGCCGCCAT
>JAACTI010000245.1:0-6211 GCA_009993495.1 Deltaproteobacteria bacterium
AAAAAATAACCTGCAAATCAGCGACGCGCGAAGCACCACCAGACCATGGTTTTTCCCTACTGATTTGATCAGAACACGTGGTTGCGCGTCCGCTGGATTTGCTGGTTAGCGGTTTTCGATCTTTCCTTCATCATCAAAAGAAATGAAAGATACAATATCACTAAACCACATTCTCTCTCCTCAAATCTTCAATTTCCTCCTTACTGTACCCAAAGGCAAGGAGCACCTCTTCTGTATGCTCTCCCATCCCAGGAGGAGGGCTTTTGATCTCAGCAGGGGTTTCTGAGAATTTAACCGGGAATGGAACCTGCTTTATCTTACCTAATTTGAGATCATCTATCTCTCGAACCAAACCTCTGTGTATGATGTGAGGATCGGAAAAGACCTCTTCCATTGTATAAACAGGGCCACACGGAACACGGGCATCATTCATCTCTTTAAGCCACTCATCTCTGGTTTTTTTCAAAAATACAGACCTCAGTTTTTCAGATATCTCCTTACCATTCTCGATCCTCTTTCTATGAGTGCTGTATCGGGTATTATTCAGAAACTCTTCCAGACCCAGTACCTTGCAGAGACTTTCCCAGAAATGCTCCTCCAATGCCCCTACGGTAACCTTCTTGCCATCCTTCGTCTCAAATATGTCATTAGCAGGCGACAGATGACCCATCTCAGTAACCGTTGGTATGTCTCCCCCAGCAAGATACCCCCCGGCGCGAACACTCATCCATGAAACAATGCCATCGGTCATTGAGACGTCTATATACTGGCCTTTCCCTATCTTATCTCGCGCCATTAGGGCTGCAAGGATCGAGACTGTGGCAAACATACTTGAACTGAGATCGCCTACTGGTATGCCGGGCTTTGCAGGTGGTTCCCCCACTCGACCAGGCAAGCTCAGTATCCCTCCCACTCCTAAGTAATTGATGTCATGGCCTGGTATGTCTCGGTATGGCCCATCCTGACCAAAACCAGATATGGAACAATAAACGATCATAGGATTTATCTTGCTGACCTTTCCGTAGTCAACACCCAACCTCTCTGTTACACCTGGGCTGAAACCTTCTAATACAACATCCGATTTCTCTACCATCCGATAAAAGACTTCCTTCCCCTTATCGGATTTTAAGCTCAAGGTAACGCTCTTCTTGTTTCGATTAACACTCATGAAAATCTCTGGAATCATCTCCCGTACATAATCCCCTACCCCGGGTTGCTCAAACTTGATTACCTCTGCTCCCAGGTCTCCTAGCAGCATAGAGCAATATGGACCAGGCAAAAGTCGCGATAGATCCAAGATTCGTATCCCTTCCAAAGGCAACGTCATTGAACATCTCCTCCTTTTAGATTCGGGGTCAAACCCGTGTAGGGGCAGGTTTCATACCTGCCCTTACCCAAATGTCGGGTCAGACCCCAAATGTCAGTAAACGATGAACAGGCTAATGAGCCTCACCCCAGCTCTTTCCAATCCCAATATCAACCTTTAAAGGCACCAGGAGTTCCATTACCCCTTCCATCTCCTCTTTCACCATCTCCGCCACACTACCTACCTCATCATCTGGCACTTCAAAGACCAATTCATCATGAACCTGCATGATCATCTTGGCAGAAAATCCCACCTTTGAAATCCTTCTTGAGATGCTGATCATGGCAACTTTTATTAAATCGGCGGCGCTACCCTGGATAGGCGTATTTATGGCGGTGCGTTCAGCAAACTGTCTGGTGGGATGATTCTTACTGTTTATCTCCGGAAGGTAACGACGTCGGTTCAACAGGGTTGTTACGTAACCATCTTTTTTGGCCTGAAGCAAGATCTTTTCAATATATCTCTTTACTCCTTCATGTCTCTGAAAGTAGTTATCAATATAATCCTGCGCCATCTTCATGTTTATCCCCAATTCCTGGGCTAAACCAAAAGAACTCATCCCGTATATAACTCCAAAGTTGATTACCTTTGCCTGTCTACGCATTTCAGAAGTGACCATTGATGGGATAATGCCGAATATCTCTGCTGCTGCTTCTGAGTGGACATCCCGATCGTTCTTAAATGAATCTACAAGTATATCATCCTCTGAAATATGGGCCAAAAGCCGAAGCTCTATCTGAGAATAATCAGCAGAGATTAAAGACCATCCATCTTCAGGGATAAATGCCTGGCGGATTTTTCTACCCTCTTGTGTCCTTATAGGAATGTTCTGTAAATTAGGATCACTGCTGCTTAATCTCCCGGTAGCAGTAACGGTCTGGTTATAAGAGGTATGAATTCTTCCTGTTTCAGGGTGAATCAGCCTTGGCAGAGCATCCAGATAGGTAGATTTTAATTTTGTCATACTTCTGTATTCCAATATCTTTGCCGGCAATTTATGTTCAAAAGCCAGCCTGCTCAGGGTGTTTACGTCGGTAGAATATCCTGTTTTTGTCCGCTTTGCTCCTGGCAACCCCAGTTTCTCAAACAGGATATTGCCCAACTGTTGAGTAGAGTTGATATTGAACTCCTCTCCTGCCAGATTATATATCTCTTTCATAAGCAGGTTTAACTTAACCTCCATCTCTTTGGACATCCTTAAGAGAAAGTCCACATCCACCTTAACCCCATTCATCTCCATATCTGCCAGGACCAGGATTAAAGGCATCTCGATATTATAAAAAAGGTCGGCAAACCCCTCTTTTGCAAGCCTCGGTACCAATAAATTCGACAGGAGGAACGTAACATCAGAGTCTTCACATGTATAGATTGAGGCCTTCTCAATATCTATCTGATCGAATGTCAGGGTATTCTTGCCTTTTCCTGCTAAATCTTTATAGGATATCATCTGGTGGTCAAGATATTCCCTGGCAATATCCTCAAGATTATGATTGTGTTTCGATGGATTTAACAGGTAAGATGCCACCATTGTATCACAATTTATCCCTGAAAGTTCAATGCCGTACCGCCGAAGCACCACATAGTCATACTTCACGTTCTGTCCTATCTTCTTGATACCCGTATCTTCAAGGATTGGCTTTAAAAACCGGAGCACATAGTCCATTCTCATCTGTTTCGGGGCTCCCAGATAGCGATGGGCAAGGGGTACATAAAACGCATCATGGGGTTTATAAGAAAAGGATATCCCCACTAACCCGGCCAGCATGGGGTCTTTTGATGTAGTCTCCAAATCCAATGCGAACTCGCGAGAGTTCTTCAACCCCTCAATCAATCTGCCAAATTCTTCTTCGGTAAGGACCACACTGTAATTCTCAGTGGGGAGTACCCCCTGTGACGAAAACTCCTTTAGGAATTTTGTAAATTCCAGTTCCTTAAAGATATTCTTTATCTTTTCCATGTCAGGTTCGGATAGAGAAAAATCATTAAAATCATAGGTCAGAGGGACATTGACATCTATTGTTGCCAACTCTTTACTTAGCCTCGCCTGACCGCCAAATTCTAAAAGGTTTTCTCTTCTCCGTTTACCTGCAACCTTATCCACATTGTTCAGGAGATTCTCAATTGTGCCAAATTCCTTTATCAATTCTATAGCTGTTTTCTCACCAATACCCGGGACACCTGGGATGTTGTCAGATACATCACCTGCCAGCCCCATAATCTCTACTAATCGAGACGGCTCAACACCAAATCGATCTATTACTTCTCTGGTTCCACACTTCTTATCTTTCATGGTATCGAGGGTAATTGTATCTTCTGTTATGAGTTGAAGCATATCCTTATCACCGGTAACTATGACAACCTCTACCCCTTTCTTCTCACTCTCTTTAGCGATAGTGCCTATGATGTCATCCGCTTCAAAGCCTGTCATTTCCAGAACAGGGATATTAAAACCATCGACGACCTTTTTGATATAGGGGATTTGTGGAACGAGATCATCCGGCATGGCCGGTCTGTTTGCCTTGTATTGATCGTAGATCTCATGGCGGAATGTAGGACCTTTAACATCGAAGACAACAGCCATATGGTCAGGTTTGTAGTCTTTTATTACCTTCAACAGCATGTTACAAAAACCGAATATTGCATTTGTTGGAAAACCGGATGAGGTAGAGAGACGACCTACAGCAAAGTATGCCCTGTATATATAAGAACTCCCATCTATCAAAAATAGACGGGGTTTAGAAGACATAGCTTTCTCCAAATATACGGGTAACAGGGGTTAAAGGATTCGGGGTCTAACCCGACATCCACTCAATAACCTTTACGTTTTGTACAAAGTAAATATATTAGTAACCAGGCATTATGTCAACGTTAAATTAAGTTTAACCATCTCTCTCTTAACTTGACATTGTCACATTTGAAAAAATAAACAAATTTTTCAAGCACATACAAGTTTAAAAAGGACATTTCAGCTTAAAAAGCTACCATTTCCCTCCAAACTTCCATGAATATCACCTCCTTTAAGAGACCTTCTAAGAGACCTTCGCTGGCTTCTTGGTAACAATAACAACATACCCCCCCCCAAGTCAATAGCTTTTTTCAAAATTTTAGAAATTTTTTCGAGATCTACCTCTACATCGTTCATGCAAGAAAACCATTGTCTTTAAGCCAAATTTGCTTCTTTTGTAACTTACAATTACGAGAACGAAAACGGTTAAGATGTTTCTTGTAAATCAACTCTGCAGCCTCTTCAAAGGAAAGCTTCTTTTTTGGCATGACGATCTTCAAAATCTCTAACGAATCTTTTAAGGTAAGCATTGGGGCTTTGGGAGCAAGTCTTCGTTTGAGGCGAAGTAAAAATAACATAGCCAAAAGCACCATCGCAGTGTGATGATGCCATCCCCTCCAGCCTGTAACCTGGTATTCATCAAGCCCTGCCAACCCTTTAGCATCTTGCAAAGAACGCTCTACAAAATAACGTCTGCTCTGCCACTCTGCCAGAGTTTCAATGGGAGTAGAATCTTTTGCATTGGAAAAGGAGAATTTGGTATCGGATCCATCCAGCTCTTGACGGATAAGCAACCAAACTGGTTTGGGGTGGGGAATCTCGTCCTCTATTCGCCATACCCTAAGGGCAGAAAACCTAATCCATAGCTCCCCTCTCTGGGTATCTCGTACTTTAAGGGTGTGCCATGCTATCTTATCGGAGGATAACAATTGCCTCACCTCAGAAGGTTCTCCTTGCAATACCTTCAGCTTACTAGGGAGTCGTCCCCTGGTTCCATCTCGCTCTGGCAAACCTACTTCCGGGTATTCCAGGTAGACTCTGGTATTGCAGGGGATGTCTGCCACATATACGACATCGTTCCCTTCCAATTGGGTCAAAAGCCAGGGTTGTTCACCATAATGAGCATCCATTCCAACAAGCTCAAAGGGGATTCCCCTTTTCTTTGCCTTAAGAATCATTTCCAGACCCAACTCTGCCTTGGTGCGAAGTCCTCGAGCCTCCATTGGTATACCTGCTCTTTCACACCGTTTGGGATCATTAGTCCATTCAGCAGGCAAGTACAACCGGCGATCAATCAAGATAGCTTCAGTGGGAGTGCTATAGGCCAGAAATACTCCCACTTGACAGTTGTCCACCTTCCCCAGTGCTCCACAATACTGACGGGCTACCCCCACGGATTCCGTTCCTTGTTTGGGAATCCCACTCTCATCCAGAATCAATGCCCCAGATACTTCGTCTTGAGACAACAACTCCACTGCACGCTTTCCAACAGCCTCTATCAGAGGTTCATCTTCCCATGGAGAGTTGGATATAAAATGGGACAAAGACTGTTCATCCTCGTTTACAACTTCAACTGACATACGACTCATATTCCTCCGAGATTCCAAAAGCAATTGACCCTTCAAGTAATCCAAACCCTGAGGTGCTACAGTCCTGGTAGATGTACGAAAAAAATCTGCAAACTCACCGTGAAGCCTTACCAACATATCAGTATTTTGTTGTATATCTCCTGCATTCAGATTATAATACATCTTCAAGGTTCCTCCAGATATAGGTTAACATCTTATTCCTTTTCCTTTATCCTTTCTGGAGGATACCTTATTTTACGATTTTTTCAAATGTGACAATGTCAAGATAATTCTCTTGAATTTATAACTCTTTTGTCGTACAATGCTTTTAAAAATATCATACAATACTGTTTTCAATCCTTTCTAGTAGAGCGTTTCAATAATACCGTTATGGTATTGTCTTTTCGAGCAAAGCGAGAAGTCTGATTGAAATCAATAGTATGAAACCGCGGTAATTTTCAGGACTTGTTGGCAGTCGTTCTAATTAACAAA
>JAACTI010000245.1:6445-6587 GCA_009993495.1 Deltaproteobacteria bacterium
GTAAAGGAGAAAAAGGCCCTCAGGCGCAAGACGTAGATGTTCTATCTTGAAAACCAAAAGTACACTTAATTCGTGCGACGTGCATATAAAGTACGTCGCACGAATTAACACCTCATAAGTCAACTACTATCGGCTAAAGCCG
>JAACTI010000245.1:6631-6773 GCA_009993495.1 Deltaproteobacteria bacterium
ATGTTATCCTCTGCTTTGTGCCTATGTGCCTTTGCAACTTTATGCCTGCATCATCCACATAATATACCTCTCTCCTCTTTTATTCTCCGTCCAATCCTTAATGCTGGGCTATCTGTGATTCAGACAGTAGACCATAGACTTC
>JAACTI010000570.1 GCA_009993495.1 Deltaproteobacteria bacterium
CAAGGCAATCGATGGAATGGGCAGGCACAGGGGTCTGCCCCTACGCATTATTTGATTTCGCTCTCGACCGGAGTGCTGTAATCTACCTTGGTCGGGGCTCCATCCTTCCAGACAACAGCATACTGACCCAAGCGGCGTTTTCTATCTAAATCTTTGCTTATTGCCTGCCGTAGCGCTTCAAGAACAACCTGGGCCTCTTTGGATGGTGTTTTTTTGTATGATTCGGTCATGCTGAGGCCTCCTGCAAAAATCTGTAATAATCCGGATGAATTACATCACGAGTCGCACCAGCTTGTTCAAAAACCAATTCTGGAGGGTTTCTATCATTCATAAAACACTGGCAGTGATTAACTTTGTAACTGAATTCGTTGAGGAGATTTGAAAGGCTCCGTGGGAAACGCCTTTCGATATCAATGGCGGGGATATTATGACCTCCATGTTCTACTCTTTCTGCTACGCGCAACTTTGACATTTCAACGCTCGGTAAAGCCAGATAAATGAGTTCTACCGCCCACCCTGAATTGTTCAATCTATCGATCAAACGCAAATAGCTGCGACCTGCAAGGGTCGTCTCAAAAGCAAAATCCTGCCGCTGTGTGATCCTCTCTTCGATACCACTCAGGAATATTTTACTTGCTGCTATCAATTCTTTTTCCGGAGCAAAAGGAGACAAGCCCGCTGCAATCAGATCTGCATTAATGAAGTGCAAGCATCTGACAATATTCGGCAAATATTCCATTGCAAAGGTAGTTTTTCCGGCTCCGTTAGGCCCTGCTATAATCC
>JAACTI010000246.1 GCA_009993495.1 Deltaproteobacteria bacterium
GAGCCTGCGTTTGCAGGAAATCTACCCGCAACTGAAAGTGCTGTTCGTGTCCGGCTACGCCGCCGATCTCATCAACCACAAAGGCTTGATCGAAAACAACGCCGAGCTTCTGAGCAAACCCTTCACCAGTTTCCAACTCACCAGTCGAGTGCGCAACCTGCTCGATAGCTGAACAACAGGGGTTACTTCCCCACGATAGCAAGATGCTTCTACTCCGCCCTGCGCCAGGAATTTGTCAAAACCCTTACCGCTCGCTAGCAGGAAACGGGCTCGCAACCTCAGAGCAATCCCGTCAGGCCTGAATCCCTGGGGCGACGTCTGCGCAAAGCCGCCAGGCAGATTTTGCGCCCATGGTAAGCTGTTGCGAGGGATCGTCGCTACACGCTCTTTCCCTCTTCGGCTGAATGGCTTTCCGGGAGCAACCTCGCTGGTTCGCTGAAGATAAAAGCCAGCACAAACACCCCGGCGACAGCACTTCCCAACAGCAGATTTACGGCTATTTCCACCGGCGTGCTCCCCAAAAACAGCGCTTGATTGCTACTCTGCAATAGATTGCCGATAATCATGGGTAGAGCGGTCAAGAGAACAACATGCCGCCTTGCATAAGGATCCCCGAGCACCCAGAGGAGCAGTGCTGCCCAGCCGAATTCCAGTGCAATGGCAGAGATTAAAATCTCTCGAACCCGATCATTAAGTTGCAAATCAAAAAACTCTTTCACGAGCTCGAGTCCATAAAAAATATTGATGCTGGCGCCAAAAAGAACAACGCAGAACACGCTGGCTTTTCTGACTTTTTGACGGATCATGATGCGGCCTTTTGACTTTGTTTCTTGAGATGACGGGTTGAAAAAAACAACTCTTTGTCCCATACGATAACCCCCATGGCGATAATGGTCAGCACGACAGTTTGGATGCATTTTGTGGTTTGGCTGATATTCAACATTTCCTGGGAAAGATTTATGATCAGGTGAAAGAGGATCGCGGCGAGAATACTCTTGCCGTTTTTTGCGCAGATCCAGCTGATAAGCAGGCCCATGGGAATGATGCTGATAAAAAAGTTGACCCCGAACCAGATATTGTTCTGGAAAATTTCATACTGGTAAGAATCTTTAACAAAAATCAGGGGAAAGTGCCACAGCGACCAGAGGAGGCTGAAGATCATGGACGCCTTGAAGTAACTGAAACGACTCTGGAGGCTGTCAAACGCGTACCCCCGCCAGCCGAGTTCTTCAAATGTTGCGGCGAGCAGGAGCAACAGGAATACGGGAACGAACCCCGATGAAAAGGAAAACTCTTCCGCCAACTGAAACTGGGCGAGGCTCCCCCCGAAGGGGAGTGACAAGAGGATGGACAAGAGCACGGAAAGCGGCATCATCAGGAAAAACGTCGGCAGGGAGCTGATGCGGAACAGGCGGAGATTGGTCAAACGGTTCCGCAAATCCTGGCGCATCTGCGGATTTTTCGCTTTGACAACCAGCCCCAGGGCAATAACAAAGGGGGTCATCAGGCCCGGCAGCATCAGCAGCATATGCAGGCCGCCCGGTTGAGCCTGAAAGCTCAAATAAGCACCGCCGAACCAGAAGGCATAGGTCACCAGAAACGCCGTGAAAAAATAAAAGAGTGGTCGATAATTGTTTTGTGAGATCATGGTTTTCCCTTTGAGTTGGGGTCAAGGATTCTGCTCTGCAGGCTGAAGTCACGCTTTAAAATTTGTAGCCGATACCCGCCCCGGAAATGAGGCTGGAACTATCGAAGAAGCGGATGTTGGCGTTGGTCTTCGCGACACCGAAAAAACTGAACAGGGACCAGTTTTCCATACCGAAGGGCGCGGCCAGGGAGATCATCTCCGACATGCCGTAGCTCGTTTCCTGCCGCGTTTGAAGAAACCGGGGATGGATTGCGTCGAACTCCATGTGCTTCCATTCGAGCCGGGTAGCAAAGCTTACCCTTCCGACACCCAGCAGATGTTGTACCTCGGCAAGATAACCACAGCCGCTGTTCGCCGCGCCGTCCCGGTCAAGCCAGAGATGACTGAGCCTTGGGCTCAAAACCCCGGCGGCAGCGAAATCCCAGGTATACCCGATGCCCAGAGTGATATCCTTGCCGTCCCGGCGCAGGCCGGGTTCAAACTGCCCGCTCAGATCATCCTCAACCTCAACCCACATCTGTTCGTAGACGAGTTGCGCCCTGGTTCCTAGAATATGTTCCCAGTTCACCGCGAAGCCGCGAGATTCGGTGTCGGTTCGGCGTCGATCCACCTCCACTAGATAGGGGTCTTGCCAGGCGTCTTTTTTTTCGTAACGTGCACGGAGAATCACTGCTCCAAGGCCATCAACTTCATGGCCCAGGGACAAGGAGAGCGGGCCTTCGGTATCGAGAGTCAGCGCCAGAGTTGTGCCCGTCTCTTTAAACGCGTACCCTAGCTCTGCGCCCAGCAGGATCAGATTCTCAGACTGCTTGCGCGCCTTGTTATCCGGGTTGTCACGGCGTTGATTGTCATCCAGAACATCCAGTCCCGACGGATGAATTCTGGCGATCCCGCCACCCAGCTGGATATTTCCGAACAGGCCCCCGGACTCTGCCGACTCGGCCAGCGCGATTGCCGGAGCGACAAGAAATGAAAGGGTTAACAACAGACGGATCATTCCCCGATGGACAGATTGTTTCATGTTTGTTCTCCTTTGTTTGTAGTAACGTCGCGTAGAAGCTACCGAAAGGCATGAAGTCTGTCTGTTGTGAAACTGTTTGCGTTTGTCGCGAAATGTTTCAGAACGGGGGAAGTTTCTCCATGAGATACAATTGGTTACAAAGGGATGCAAAATACCAACATATTGGCTCAACGCATGAGCTCTATACTGGTTCAAACCTCAACCGGCACCAAATCTCCGGTGGCTGGCAGGGCAAAAGAAAAAAGAGGACATCATGGACAAGCAGCAACGCATATTACTGGTTGAAGACGATCAGCGCCTGGCGGAATTGATCCGGGACTATCTTCAGCAACAGGGGTTTGAAGTGTTGATCGAGGAACGCGGTGACAGGGCACCCGGACGAATCCTCAGAGAGAACCCGGATCTTCTGATTCTCGATCTGATGCTGCCCGGCAAGGATGGTCTTTCGGTCTGCCAGCAGGTTCGTTCCGAATACCCCGGCCCGATCCTGATTCTCACCGCCCGTGAGGACGACATGGATCAGGTCGCCGGACTCGAACTGGGGGCCGATGATTATGTGAAAAAACCCATCGAACCACGGGTTTTGCTGGCACGCATCCGGGCCTTGTTCCGCCGGATGGAAAAAATAGCCGACCCGCAATACACACCCCCTCTGCCGAAAGAAGATCTCGCCTTTGGCGATTTGAGAATCTGCTTCTCCTCGCGAATGGTTTTTCTGGACGACCAGGTCGTGGATTTAACCACGACGGAATACGACCTGCTCGCATTGTTGGCAACTCATGCCGGGACGATTCTCGACCGGGACCGGATTTTTTCCGAAATGCGTGGAATCGACTACGATGGTCTGGATCGTTCCATCGACATTGCCATTTCAAGATTGCGCAAGAAACTGGAAGTTGACCCCACCGAGCCCCGGCGAATCAAAACCATCTGGCGGCAGGGCTATCTCTTTGTCGGGGATGCCTGGTGACACTATGAAAAGAATTTTCCTCAGTTTTTACCTGTTTATTGTCATTGTCCTGATGCTGGCCATCTTCGTCGTGATTCCTCTGGTCGACCATTATGCCGCCGCTCCGTTCGATGCCCAGTTTAATCAGTATTACCGTGAGCTGGTCAGGGGGCCCTTTTTCATGCTGCGCCAAGATCTGCTGCAGCGTCCAGAGCAGGGCTGGGCGGAACGTTTGCAGGCGCTGCAACCTGAATATGGTTACCCGCTGGCGCTTTTGGCCATCAGTCGGGAAAATTTTCCCCAAACCGAGATCGACCGGTTAAAAAACGGCGAGATCCTGGTCTCTGCCGATTACCACCAATTCTGGCAAAGGGTTGATCAGAGCAACTATGCCCTCGCCATCGGGCCCTTTCCCTCTCCGGGAATCAACAGTCTGCTCGACATCTGGACCTGGGGGCTTTTTCTGGTGTTACTCGGGTTTGCCGCACTGCTCTGGGCGCTGCCGTTCTGGCGTCAATTGAGAACAATCAGCAAAACGGCTTTAGCCTTGGGCGAAGGACAGCTTGATGCCAGGGCCAGGCTTCCCAACAGCTCGGCGCTGCTGCCCCTGGCGAATACCTTTAACCAGATGGCCGAGCGGATTCAATCTTTGCTCACCGCACAAAAAGAACTCACCAACGCCGTTTCCCACGAATTGCGCACGCCCATCGCTCGATTGCGTTTCGGCCTGGAAATGCTCGAA
>JAACTI010000247.1 GCA_009993495.1 Deltaproteobacteria bacterium
GAAGAGATGCAGCCCCTGCTGGATGAAGCGGCCGCCATCAAGGCGGAGGTGGTGGACCTGAAGGAACAGCTCAAGCGGCTGAAGAAAGAGAAGGCCGACAAAGCAGGGCTGAATGCGGTGGATGGTTAGATCCGTGAAAAGGAAAAGGCCGCCAGGGATCTGGAGACCAAGGCCGCCGACATCGCCGCCGCCGTGTTTGACCTGAAAGCGGTCAACCCCAATGCCGTCACCAAGGTGGATGACCGCACCCCGCAGCAGATCATCGGCAACATCGAGCAGCAGGGCCGGATTGTCTCCGAGGCGCTGGGCAGGCTGGCAAAGCTGTTGGCTTCAGAGTGAGCTGGATATGAACGTGATTTTGCCTAAAGGCGTTATCGGTAAGCACAAAAGTGCCGGGCACCGTGGACGGCATGGCACTAAAGACAGGAAGGAAGCATTATGCTGAAACACTTACGAATACAAAACTTCAAGGGCTGGAAGGATACCGGCACCATTCGCATGGCTCCCATCTCCCTGTTTTTTGGTGCTAACAGCTCGGGGAAATCCAGTATTGGCCAGTTTCTGATGATGTTGAAGCAGACCGTGGAGTCACCGGACAGAAAGGCGGTTTTCTACCCGGGCGGCAAGAACTCGGCGGTTCAGCTTGGATCCTATCAGGAGATGGTCTTTCACCGCGATCCGGAAAACAAGATCACCTTTGACTATCGGTGGTCGTTGCCGGAAATACTGAAGTTCAAAGACCCGGTGACCGGCCAGACCTTTTCCGGAGATAACCTCTCTTTTCATGCCGAGGTCGGTTTAGGGGATAAGGACCAGCACACTCTGGTGCTTGATCAACTGAAATACGAACTTCTTGAAGAAGATGAATCCAGACTGTCCATCGGCATGGAGCGGAAATCAGATTCCAAATCCGACTACAAAGTCGATGCGACCAATTACACGCTGAAACGCAAGCAGGGGCGGGTCTGGTATCCCGGCGCACCGGTCCGGTTTTACGGTTTTCCTGATGAGGTGGTTGCTTATCACCAGAACGCGGATTTCGTTCAGGCATTGAATCTGCGTCATGAAAAGCTGTACCGATCACTCTGTTACCTTGGCCCTCTGCGCACCAAGGCGGAGCGTCTGTATTCATGGACCGGCATGGAGCCTGAAAGTGTCGGCTATGCGGGGGAAAATACCGTCGCGGCGATTCTCGCGGCGCGAAATCGGAAAATCAGCCTGGGTTACAAACGGCCAGCCAAACCATTTGAGGAGATCATTGCCCTCAAGCTCAAGGAAATGGGCCTGATCGAGGAATTCAAGGTCAACCCGATATCGGAGCAGCGGCAGGAGTACGAGGTCAAGATCCGCACCAAGGGATCAAGGGACTGGGTCGATCTCCCTGACGTCGGTTTTGGCATATCGCAGGTGCTGCCGGTTCTGGTGCAGTGCTTCTATGCGCCTGCCGGGTCGATCATTCTTATGGAACAGCCGGAGATTCACCTGCACCCGAATGCGCAATCGGCGCTGGCCGATGTAATGATCGATGTTATCAACTCTCGGGAAAACGGTGCAGACAGGGATATCCAGCTGGTTATCGAAACCCACTCGGAACATTTCCTGCGTCGTCTGCAGCGCCGTATCGCCGAAGATGCCGTCCCGCAGGGAAAAGTATCGGCCTATTTCGCCAATATCGCCAAAACGCCCGCGACCCTGGAGCCGTTGCAAATCGATATCTTCGGCAACATCCAGAATTGGCCGGAGAACTTCTTCGGTGATGAAATGGGCGACATCACCGAGCAAGCCAAGGCTGCCATGAAGAAGAGGATGCAGAAAACCGAAAAGCCGGAGGGCTCCGAATGAGCCTGCCAAAGAAATGCCTGGTGGATACCAATGTGCCGAAGACGGCCAATCTCGCCACCCAGCCGGACTCGGGCTCTGATGTATCCGATGCCTGCGTGCTGGCCTGCGTCGAGGCGGTTGAGCATGTCATCAACAAGCGTGGCCTGATTATCGATACGAGGGATGAAATCTTCAACGAGTACCGGCAACAGCTCTCCATGAAGGGACAACCTGGTATTGGCGATGCTTTCATGAAATGGGTGAACGATCATCGTCATAATCCCGAATATTGCGACAGAGTGACCATCACCAAAACCGGCGATTCATACAATGAGTTTCCCGTGCATGACGGACTGGATGATTTCGATAAGTCAGACCGCAAGTTTGTCGCAGCAGCCAATGCCCACGTGGAGAAGCCGCCGATATTGCAGGCCACCGACAGCAAGTGGTGGGGATGGAAGGATGCCCTGTCTGAGGTTGGGATTACCGTTCAGTTCCTTTGCCCGAAATACGTCGAAGCTAAATATGCCGAGAAGATGGGGACGTGAAAGAGGACTTTTTCAAATTTCCCTCGACCCCTCATCTGGCGACCATGCCGGGGGTTGATATCAGGGGCGATAAGGTTCTGACGGAATCAGAACGTAATGCATTCCTGACGCATAAGGTGACGGTAGAAGAAAAAGTGGACGGCGCAAACCTGGGGCTCTCGTTTGATGCGAATGGGAATATCCGCGCCCAGAACAGGGGGGCTTATTTGCATCTGCCCGGCTCGGGACAGTGGAAAAAACTCGGTGAATGGTTGGCGCTCCACACCGATACGCTGTTCGAGCATCTCTCTGATCGGTACATCCTGTTTGGCGAATGGTGTTATGCCCAGCATTCGATTTTTTATGATCGTTTGCCCGACTGGTTTCTTGCCTTTGATATTTATGACCGAGAGGCAGGTCGCTTTCTGAACAAGGCGCGCCGGGATCGGCTATTAGGTGAGATGCATATCTTCAAGGTGCCAGACATTGCACGCGGGCGGTTTACCTATTCCGAGATTCAAAAACTCTTATCGCAATCAAAGCTGACCAATCAGCCTGCTGAAGGGATTTATCTGCGAATTGATCACGGTGCCTGGCTTGAACAACGGGCCAAACTTGTTCGCCCCGCATTTATCCAGGCGGTCGAGCAGCACTGGTCGCGTTCCGCCATCAGGCCGAATCGGCTAACACATGGTGTTCCATGAAAAAATCGATCAAGAAAAAACCGACCTGGACCGATCTCAAGCTCCAGCTTACCGACCTCGACCGTCCGGCGCTGTTGGCCCTGATTCAGGATCTGTACGCCGCCAGCAAGAGCAATCAGGCTTTTCTCCATGCCCGCTTCGCTCTGGGTGAGGATGTGCTCGAACCGTACAAGACAACCATCGACCGCTGGATTTGTCCGGATGTGATGCGCAATCAGGATATCTCAGTTGCCAAGGCCAAGAAGGCGATCTCCGATTACAAGAAAGCCATCGGGCGTCCGGAAGGGCTGGCGGAACTGACGGTGTTCTATTGCGAATCCTGCATGAACCTGCTCGGTTTCTGTGGCATGGATGATGAGGGCTATTTCAACGCATTGGTGCGCATGTTCGAGCAGGCGCTAAAGGCAATTGCGGCGCTTGAGCAAGCCAGCAGGAAGACTTTGTTGAGCGGCTTGAACCTGTCCGGAGTGAAGGCCACAACTGGGGCTGGGACGTTGGTGATGACATGGACGATCTGATGGCGGAGTATGGATTTGCCGAAGAGTGACAAGCGCCTGAATGAACAAGATGAATTGTGTCAACTGCGCGAGGAGAACGCCCGCCTCAAGGAATTGCTGACCCAACACGGTATCGCTTGGGAAGAATCGTCCATCCCAGAACCCGTCCCCGTCACAACCGAACCTGTGCCAGCCCCAACCCATTTCACGACCGACGACAAAATTGCCCTGTTCCGCTGCCTTTTCCGGGGGCGGGAGGATGTCTATCCGCAGCGCTGGGAGTCGGCCAAGGGCACATCCGGCTATTCACCGGCCTGCGGCAATAAATGGGAGTCGGGTACTTGTGACATGCGTCGGATCAAATGTGCCGACTGCCGTCACCGTCTGCTGCTGCCGGTGACCGACCGGGTGATCTACGGCCATTTGGCCGGGAAGCAGACCATCGGTGTCTATCCGCTTTTGACAGATGACAGCTGCCACTTTCTGGCAGCTGACTTCGATGAGGCCGACTGGCGGGAGGATGCCCAGGCTTTCATGCAATCCTGCAGGGAACTCGGTATCGCGGCGGCGCTGGAGATTTCTCGTTCGGGCAATGGCGCTCACGTCTGGATCTTTTTTGCCGAGCCGGTTCCGGCCCGCGAGGCACGGCAACTCGGGGCCGCACTCATCAGCCACACCTGCGACCGCACCCGGCAATTGTCTCTGGTCAGCTACGACCGCCTGTTTCCTAACCAGGACACTATGCCCAAGGGCGGCTTCGGCAACCTGATCGCGCTGCCCCTGCAGAAACAGCCGAGGGGATCAGGGCGCAGTGTCTTCGTTGATGAACAGCTGCAACCTTATCCCGATCAGTGGGCTTTTCTGGCTTCCATCCGTCCCCTGTCCCGGCGGGACCTGGAGGATGCCATTTTGCGGGCCAGCGGCGGCCGTCATCCTCTGGACGGGGCCTTTGCCAGCGAGGAAGAAGACAGCAAGCCTTGGCAGCGACCAGCACCTGTTCTCGCAAGAATTACTGGTCCGCTGCCGGAATCGTTGATCTTGGTGCTGGCCAACCAGATTTTCATCGCCAAGTGCGATCTGCCCCAGTCCCTGGCCAACCGCCTGATCCGACTCGCCGCCTTCCAGAATCCGGAATTTTATAAGGCCCAGGCCATGCGTCGGTCGGTGTGGAAAATACCGCCTATCATCGGCTGTGCCGAGAATTTCTCCCAGCATATTGGCCTGCCGCGAGGCTGTCTTGGTGCGGTGCTCGACCTGCTCCAGGCGAACGACATCCGCCCGGAGCTGCAGGACGAACGTTTGGATGGACGGAGAGTCGCTACAAAATCCACCGGCACCTTGCGCAAGGATCAGAAAGCAGCGGTGCGGGAAATGCTCAAACATGAGGTCGGCGTGCTCTGCGCCCCGACCGCCTTCGGCAAGACGGTTACTGCTGCCGCTTTGATCGCCCGGCGCAAAGTGAGCACACTGGTGCTGGTGCATCGCACCGAACTGCTGCGCCAGTGGCAGGAACGATTGACCGGATTTCTTGAGCTCCCGAAAGGAAGCTTGGGTGTCATCGGCGGCGGCAAGAAGAAACCGTCCGGTAAGATCGACATCGCCGTCATGCAGTCACTGTCGCGACGGAAAGATCTGGGCGAACTGCTCGACCAGTACGGCCAGATCATCATCGACGAATGCCATCACCTGTCGGCCTTTTCCTTCGAGGCAATCCTCAAACAGGCCAAGGCGAAATTCGTGGTGGGCCTGACCGCCACCCCGATACGCCGCGACGGGCATCAGCCGATCATCTTCATGCAGTGCGGGCCGATCCGCCACAGCGCCGCCAGACCGGAAACCGCCCCGACGCAACTGGAGGTCTGGTCGAAGGTGCTACCCGCGCCGGAGATCCCAACGGATTCACCGATCCAGGAAGTGTTTCGCATCCTCGCAGGCGATGCGACCCGCAACCAGCGCGTCGCCGGGGATGTGCTGGCCGCCTACCGCGAAGGGCGCAAGGTGTTGGTGCTTACCGAGCGAACGGATCATCTGCCGCTGTTGCGGGAAGCTCTGACGGGTGAGGTCGAAAACTGCTTCGTGTTGCATGGCCGTTTATCGAAGAAACAGCGAATGGCGGTGTTCGCCGAGCTGGAGGCGTTGGACGAGTCGGCACCAAGGGCGTTACTCGCTACCGGCCGTTTGATTGGCGAAGGCTTCGACCATCCGCCGCTCGACACTCTGGTGTTGGCGATGCCGATTTCCTGGAAGGGGACACTCCAGCAATACGCTGGACGCCTGCATCGCGAACACGCCGACAAGCAGGATGTGCGCATTTACGACTATGCCGAGACCGATCATCCCCAACTCAACCGCATGTGGGATAAACGCCAGC
>JAACTI010000571.1 GCA_009993495.1 Deltaproteobacteria bacterium
ATGGGGCACGTTGCCCAGAATCTGTTGCCGCACACCGTTGGTGAAGCCCGTCATCACCGCCAGCACCAGAATCAGCGCCGCCACCCCCAGCATCACGCCGAAAATCGAGATGAAGGAAATCACCGAAATAAAAGTCTGCTTGCGCTTGGCCCGCAAATAACGCAGGCTGACGAACCATTCAAAAGACATCTGAGGCGCGGCCCGTTCTAGTCGATATTTTCAGACTTGAGTTGCGGAAAAAGAATCACATCGCGAATGGAAGCCGCATCGGTGAGCAGCATCACCAGACGGTCGATACCGATACCCTCCCCCGCAGTTGGCGGCAAGCCATATTCAAGGGCACGAAGATAATCAGCATCCATGGCATGGGCCTCGTCGTCACCGGCGGCCTTTTCGGCCAGTTGTTGCACAAAGCGCTCTTTTTGATCCAGGGGATCGTTCAGCTCGGAAAAAGCGTTGGCCAGTTCGCGGCCAACAATGAACAGCTCGAAACGATCAACCACCTCGGGATTCTGGTCATTTTTGCGCGACAGGGGCGAAATTTCGGTGGGATATTCCGTAATAAAAGTCGGCTGCCAAAGTTTGGGTTCAACAACCACATCAAAGATTTCGGCGAGCAACTTGCCCGGGCCGATATTTTTGTCAGGCGTGAGCCCAAGTTTTTCGGCATAAGCCCGCAGGGGTTCGAGGTTGTCGAGCACTGCCATATCGACGGCGCCATATTTAACGATGGATTCTTTCAGAGTCAGGCGTTCCCAGGGGGGGGTCAGATCGACCTCTTTGCCGCCGTAGCTGATTTTCAGGCTGCCGCAGACATCTTGCGCCACATGACAGATGAGCTCTTCGGTGTAATCCATCAGGTCGTGATAGGTGGCATAGGCCCGGTAAAATTCCATCATGGTAAATTCGGGGTTGTGCTGAATGGAGATGCCCTCGTTGCGGAAGTTGCGGTTGATCTCGAACACGCGATCAAAGCCGCCGACAACCAGGCGCTTGAGATAAAGTTCCGGCGCAATCCGCAGAAAAAGATCCATATCCAAGGTATTGTGATGGGTCACAAAAGGCCGTGCCGTTGCGCCGCCCGCCACCGGATGCATCATGGGTGTTTCAACTTCAAGATAGTCGTTATCCAGCATGTGTTGCCGAATAAGGCTGACAATGCGGCTGCGCTTGCGAAACAGATCCCTGACTTCGGCATTGGTGATCAAGTCGAGATAACGCTGGCGATAGCGGGTTTCAACATCGGTGAGGCCGTGCCATTTTTCCGGCAGAGGCAGCAGTGATTTCGTCAGCAAGGTGATGGACGCCGCCCGCAGGGAAAGCTCATTGGTTTTAGTGCGAAAGGGAACCCCGACCACGCCGACAATGTCACCAATGTCAAATTTGCGAAAATGGGTAAAACTTTCTTCACCCACCTGGTCACGCGCCACATACACCTGCAAGCGACCGCTAGCATCCTGCACCTGAATAAAGGCGGCCTTACCGAAATCGCGCCGCGCC
>JAACTI010000137.1 GCA_009993495.1 Deltaproteobacteria bacterium
CACGGGAATCTCCTTGTTTATGGGTTGGCTTCTGGACAGAACTTTAAGTTAGATTCACGTCTGTCGTTTATATCGTCTAAAAATGGTGTTCAAGCCTGTCCTGGGCTCTGAAACTGATCCTGGTTTCAGATGGAAAAATCGATAATTTCCCGCGCCTGATTGCTGGCATCACGCGAGCGCTGCAAAACCCCTTTGAGGCTGGCGTGGTCGAGAATCTCGACCATGGCATCGCGGACATCTTTCATTACCAGGCGGATACCACAGCTGTTTTCGTCCTGACATTCGTCACATTTCTGATACGCCGACTCACTCACGCAGGGCACCGGTGCCAAGGGCCCTTCAAGCACGCGCATCGCATCGCCCATAGTGATCTGGGCGGGATCTTTGGCCAGGAAGTAACCGCCGCCTTTCCCTTTGCGACTGCCAAGAATTCCGGCATTTTTTAATTGCAGCAGGATAAGTTCGAGAAATTTCTTGGGAATTTGCTCTTTTTCGGCCAAATCGGCAATCAGCAACGGCCCAGTGCCATAATCACGCGCCAAGATTAAGAGGGCCTGCAAGCCGTATTTCGTTTTTTTTGAAAGCATCAGCCAATTCTCTAGTTTTTCTATAGACTAATTTATTTTTTGCTCTATGTCAAGTTTGCGGGGGCTTGTCCTCGACATTTCATGGCGTCGCGTAATTGTCGGTAAGCGCTCATTTTTGAACCGATTTACGGATGTTCGCGACCTCGGATCCACCAGTCACGATTGTCATCAAACCACCATTTTGAGGAATCGGTACTCCAGATACTCGCCGCCAGCTGACGGGCTGCTTCGGTTTTGAGCCGCTCAATGGAATAGGGATACCACTCGTCGGCATATCTGTTGCCCAGATCTTTACGTTCTTTGAGGGCGAGAATCATTTCGAGCTGGTCGGCATCATTGGCGATTAAAGCCTCGGGGGTCTCTTTGGCATTGAATTCCGTGAGGCTCTTACGATAATCCTCGCCAAAGGGGAGTTGTTCAGCCAGATCATTGACGGCTCTGCTTTCATCGACCTGCACATATTTCTTGTTGACGTAATTCAAATCGCCGGTGCGTGCTTCGGGAATATCGTGAAACAGGCATAATTGAATGACGCGCGCCACATCCACCCCGCCATCCATCTGCGCCAGAGTGTAACCAATGATCGCGGTGCGAAAACTGTGCTCAGCGACCGACTCGGCTCCCGAGCCTAGAAACTGAAAACCGGTGCGCGGCGTGCGTTTGAGCATCCCCACTTCAAACAGAAAATTAGCCAGATTTTTCATTTTTCGTCCTTTGTGTTTTTGTGCGGTGCCATCAACCGTGCCAGATAAAGAAGACCCCGGCCAGAATCAATCCGACTGACGCCAGGCGCATGCGGCCATAAGATTCTTTTAGAAACAAAATGCCGATCGCCACGCCGACAAGCAGGCTGACTTGACGCAGGGGCACGGCGTAGCTGACCGGCGCTAATTGCAGGCCATAACGAAAGGTCAAAAAAGAGCCCAGCATGATCGGCCCCGACCAGAGGATCAGCTTGCGGCTGGCGTGCCATTCAGCAAGCACCCGTCCGCGATAGCGGGGGCGCAGCAGATTTAGGCTCATATAGCCGAGCATGAACAGCACCAGGGTATAGGTGAAATGATAAACGCTGTAATGGCTGACGCCCTGCTTGTCGAGAATCGCACCGAAGGAGTAAACCAATCCGGCGAGCAGCGCCGCCTGCACCGAAGAATCGCCCAGATTGCGCAAGGGGCGCAGCAGATCCCCCAGATGAATGCGGCGCAACTGCACGCTGTAGGCCCCGAGGACAATCAGCAGAATGCCGCTCAGGCCCGTGGGCGAAATCTTTTCCCCCAGCAAGAGCACGCCCCAGATGGGCACATACAGCATGGAGGTCTGGGCCAGGGGATAGGTAAGGGACAGATCGCCCTTCAGGTAGGCCCTGCCGGTAAACCAGTGATAAAGCACAAAACAGGCCGCCGCGCTGGCCGTCAACAGCAGATATTGAGGGGTAAAAACCGGAAAAGGATGCCCCGGCAGCACCAGGTAGAGATTCAGTAGACCGAAGGCGCAGGTAAACATCCACCAGATGAATACGGTTTTATCGCGACTTTGCTTGACCAGCAGGTTCCACAGGGCATGCATCAGCGCCGAAAAAAGGATCAGGATCAGAGCAAAATTTTCCATGGCGCGCATTCTAGCGGATGCCCCCCACGAAAGAAAGCGCTAGCAGCGAGCAGCCTTTGACATTATGCGGTAGAATAAGAACCGAGCTGCAAATCCGCCTTTATTTATGAAAGGATCAGATTATGGGCCAGACACGTACCGAAAAAGACAGCTTAGGCAGCATGCAGGTTCCCGACACGGCGCTCTATGCCGCCCAGACCGCCCGTGCGCTGATAAATTTCCCCATTTCGGGGCGCCCCCTGCCCGCGGCCTTGCTGAACGCTTTGGTTCTGATCAAACAACAGGCGGCGCTGACCAATGCCGAACTCGAACAGCTTGATCCCCCGCGTGCTGAGGCGATCGCCGCGGCTGCCGCCGAGGTGCTCGATGGTCAGCATGCTGAGCAATTTCCCCTTGATATTTACCAGACCGGCTCAGGCACCAGCAGCAACATGAATGTCAACGAAGTGCTCGCCCGCCGCGCCAGCCAGCTATTGGGCTTGGAAAATGACCGCCCCCTGCATCCCAACGACGAGGTCAACCTGGGCCAATCGAGCAACGATGTTTTCCCCAGCGCGATCCACATCGCCTGCGCGCGCCAGCTGCAGGAACTGCTGCTACCGGCGATTCAACAGTGCGAAGAACTTCTGCGCCGGAAATCGACCGAGTTTTCGGAGGTGATGAAAATTGGCCGCACCCATTTGCAGGATGCCACACCGGTAACCTTCGGCCAGATTTTCGGTGGTTATGCCCGCCAGGTGCAATTGGCGCAGGAACGGCTGTCGGCCGGATCGAGCGCCCTCTATGAGCTGGCCCTCGGAGGCACCGCAGTCGGCACCGGCTTGAACACCCATCCAGAATTCGCGCCGCGCACCATTGCCCGCATTGCCCGTCTGACCCGCCTGCCTTTTCGTGAAGCCGCCAATCACTTTGAAGCCCAGTCGGCACGTGACGCCTTGGTGGCGGTCAGCGGATCACTGAAAGCCTGTGCCGTGGGCTTATCGAAAATTGCCAATGATATCCGCCTGCTCGCCAGCGGCCCACGTTGCGGTATTGGTGAACTGATTCTGCCCGCGGTACAACCCGGCAGTTCCATTATGCCCGGCAAGGTCAACCCGGTGATGAGTGAAAGTCTGATTCAGGTCTGTGCCCGCGTGATCGGCAACGACGCCTGCATCACTCTGGGGGGCTTAGGAGGATATTTCGAACTCAACACCATGATGCCGCTGATGGCGGCGAGCATGCTTGAAAGTATCGAACTTCTGGGCCGGGCACTCACCCTCTTCAGCGAACGCTGTCTGGCCGGGCTGCAAGTTAATCGGCAACGCTGCGAAGAACTGCTGGAGCAAAGTCTGGCGTTGGTCACCGCCCTGGTACCGGCGATTGGTTATGACCGCGCCGCCGAACTGGCCAAGCAGGCCCACGCCGCAGGCAAAACCATTCGCGAGCTGTTGCTGACAGAAAAGCTGCTGCCCGCTGAAGAGCTGGAGCGCCTGCTTGATCCGCGGCAGATGGTTTGACCACCCTGACGCGTACCCTGGCATGTGTCAAATGTCGAGTTCAGAGCCGCCCAAACCCATCAAGACAAGGCGCAAGCTGCGGGAGCAGGGCCCCTGGGCGATAAGTTATCACCATCATCGATTAAGCTTGCACAACGTAGTGTGACCCAGGTGGCGAGAAAAGAGCGGGCACTTTTTGCTTATCTCAGTAGCCCTATGGGAAGGGAAACAGAATCAGATGCCGCACATCGGGCTGGATGCCGATGAGTTCTCCCGGTTGGTGGTCACAGTGGCTTGGCACCAGGGCCTGTACGTGTTCACCGCTCTCTAATCGCAGCTGGTACAAGATGTTGGCTCCCCGAAAATTGCGGCGCAGCACCTTTGCTTTCACCGAACTATCATCATCGTGTACCACATCTTCCGGGCGAACCAGAATCTGCACGGCAGTATTGACCGCTAGCGCTTGGTTGAAAATTCCCGTCAAGCGACCAAGGCCGCATTCTACCTGGCTATTTTCTCGCACGACGCCGGAAAGCAAGACTCCTTCACCGACAAATTCGGCAATTTTGGCACTGACCGGTTGATGGTATAAACGATGCGCCGTATCCCACTGTAGAATTTCGCCAGTGTGCATGACTCCGATCCGGTCGGCGACGGCAAAGGCTTCGTGTTGGTTGTGGGTGACGAACAGCGCGGTGATTCCATAATGTTTGAGAATATCGCGCACCTCCAGCGACAGTCGCTCACGCAGGGCCACATCCAGGTTGGAGAAGGGCTCGTCCATCAGCAGCAGTTCTGGCTGTGGAGATAGGGCGCGGGCCAATGCGACCCGTTGCTGCTGCCCCCCAGAGATTTCATGCGGGAATTTTTCCCGCTCTGACTGCAAACCGACCAGGTCAAGAGCATCATTAACCCGGCGCAACGTTTCCACCTTGTTGTGCCCCCGCAAGCCGAAAGCGACGTTGTCAAAGAGACTTAAATGGGGGAAGAGGGCGTAGTCCTGAAAAACCATGCCGATCTTCCGTTTCGCCGGCGGCAAGGAAAATTCTGCGCTGCTGACTTTTTCACCAGAGATAAAGATTTCCCCGGCGAGCAGCGGTTCGAACCCGGCGATGGTTCTCAAAACCGTGGTCTTGCCACAACCGCTGGCCCCCAGCAGACAGCCAATTTCGCCAGGGTTCAGCGTCAAGGACAAATCCTTGACCACCCGTTGCTTGCCGTAGGCTTGAGAAATCTTTTTCAGTTCGAGGCTGGGTTGAGTTTTATCGTTCATAATCACTTTTTTACTTTCCTTCGGTGCCGCGCATCAGCAGGACAATTGGCAGCAGACCGCAAAGCAGCAGAGTCAGGGCCGGCAGCGCCGCCCGTTCCCATTCTCCTTCTGAGGTCAGTTCATAAATTTTCACCGCCAGGGTGTCCCAACCGAAAGGACGGGTCATCAGGGTGATGGGCATTTCTTTCATGACATCGACAAAAACCAGCGTCAGCGCAGTAAAGATGCCACCGCGCAACATCGGTAGATGAACCTTGACCAGCAGCTTAAGCCCGCGCAGGCCCATCAAGCGCGAAGCTTCGTCGATATTGCTGGTCACTCGGTGCATGGCGCTGTCGATAGATTTGTAGCCAGCAGCCATAAAGCGAATCAGATAAGCGAGCAGCATGATGATGATCGTACCCTGCATCAGCTGCGGCAGAGCGAAGTTGAAATTTTCGCGGGCGAAATCGATCAAGAAATTGTCTAGCGCGGCCAGGGGCATGAAGATTCCCACCGCCAGCACGGTTCCGGGCAGGGCATAGCCAAGGGTGGAAATGCGGATCAGACTCAAGGTCAGCCGATCGGGATGGCGGCGACCAGCGTAGGCAAGCAGCGTCGCGACCACCGTAATGAAAAGCGCTGCGGTTAGGCCCAAACTCAGAGAGCGCCCGAGCAGCATCCCGTAGCGATTGTCGAATTCTAAATCAAAAACTTTCAGACTCCAGCGCAACAGTTGCAGGGCCGGCAGGAAAAAGGCGATCAACAGCACGCCGCTACAGTAGCTGGTTGCCAGCCATTTCTTTGCGCTATTGAGGATAATCCGTTCGGCTTGCGCGGTGACTCGACTCTGGCTGAATCGCATTCGCTTGCGGAGTTTCTGCTCCAGCACGATCAGCAGAAAAACCATTGACACCAGCAGAGTCGAAAGTTGGCCCGCGGCAGCTAGCGAAAAGAAGCCAAACCAGGCCTTGTAGATGGCGGTGGTGAAGGTATCGAAATTAAAGATCGAAACCGCGCCGAAATCGGCCAGGGCCTCCATCAACACCAGGGTTGCACCGCCTGCGATCCAGGGCC
The DNA here is from genome assembly GCA_009993495.1 of Deltaproteobacteria bacterium. Taxonomy (GTDB): domain Bacteria; phylum Desulfobacterota; class Desulfuromonadia; order Desulfuromonadales; family Geopsychrobacteraceae; genus Geopsychrobacter. Next base: position 6,003 of record JAACTI010000137.1, read on the forward strand.
GGGCCATGGGCAGAACCACCCGGAAGAAACCTGCGGTCGGAGAACAGCCGAGACTTTGGGCCGCCTCCAGCGCCCGTTTGCCTTGTGTACTGAAGGCATTTCGCGTCAGCAGGTAGACGTAGGGATAGAGCGCGAGCGACATCACCAGCACCACCCCGCTTGCCGAACGGATATCGGGAATCCAGAGATCACGACCGAACCATGCCCGCAACGGGATCTGAATCGGCCCGGAATAATCGAACAGGCCGAGAAAGACGAAGGCCAGCACGTAGGTCGGCATCGCCAAGGGCAGCAGCAGCAACCAGGAAAAATGCGTGCGACCGGGAAACTCACAGGCCCCGGTCAGCCAGGCAAGACTGACACCAAGCAACAGAGTGCCTGTGGTCACTCCGACTACCAGTATGAAGGTGTTGATCAGCAGCTGGCTGAGCAGAGTTTCGCGCAGGTGCTGCCAGATCCCCCAGGCCGGTTCCGTCCAGGACAACAGCAGCACCGTCAAGGGGGCCAGAACCAGCAGGGCAACCGCCAGGGTCAAATGCTGCCAGCCACTCGGGTGGAGCAGAAAACGACGGCAACCTCGTAGCGAGGCTGCCGTACGATCAAGTGAGAATGAAAACATGGAGGCAGCCGGGTTAGTGGTAACCGGCGCGATCCATCAATTTGATGGCGTCCGACTGCAATTCACCGGCCCTGGCCAGGTTCATTTCGCTGGCCTTGAAGCTGCCCCAACTTTTGACATATGCGTGGGCTTCGACCCCTGGATTGACGGGATATTCCATGTTGGCGTCTGCAAACAGGTTTTGCGCTTTTTCTGACGAGAGCCACTCAAGGAACTTAACCGCACCTCGCGGATTTTTGGCGTACTTGGTGACCCCGGCACCGGAGATGTTGACATGCACTCCGGTACTGTCCTGATTCGGCCAGTAGAGTGCCAGCTTCAGATCTGGATTTTCCTTCAACAAACGACCGAAATAGTAGGTATTGACAATCCCGACATCCCCCTGCCCAGCGAGAATTGCTTGCATCAGTTTTGTGTCGCTGGCAAAGGGAGGCGCGGCCAGATTGTCGACCCAGGTGGTGATGATCTGCTCGGTTTGCGCTTCACCGTATTCGGCGATCAACATTGCCACCAGCGATTGGTTATAGACTTTTTTCGAGGTGCGCAGCAGCAGTCGGCCTCGCCACTTCGGTTCGCCCAGGGCAGCATAGCTGCTCAGTTGTTCGGGCTTGACCCGCTCAGTGCTGTAGACTAGTGTCCGCGCTCGTAATGACAGCCCGAACCAGCGGTTGTCCGGGTCGCGCAGATTTGCCGGGATATTCGCGGCAAGCTGGGGGGATTCAATTTTTTGCAGAACTCCTTCGTTGGCTGCGTGCCAAAGGTTACCCGCATCGACGGTGATCAGCAGGTCGGCGCGGGTATTTCTCCCTTCGGATTTAAGCCGTTGCAGCAGTGGCCCCTCTTTGTCAGTTATGTAGGTGATCTTAATGCCGGTTTCATGTGTGTAGGCATCAAATAACGGCTTGATCAAGTGCTCGTTCCTGGCCGAATAGACGACAAGCTCGTCGGCCAAGGCCTGTCCTGTAAGGTTAGAAATCGAAAAAAGAAAAACGAGTAGTAGGGTGAGGCGAAACGGGTTCATCGGCTTGGCTCCATTTGAAAGTGATTTTGAAAACGGAAATCAAGATAATGATTTAGAGTGATTCAGTCAAGTATAATTTTTCACACCAAGCACAAAAATGCTAAACAATATATAACCTTATCGGTTATATATTAACTCTCTGGTTAAAATCTGGTTGCCCTGTCTCGCGGAAATCCAAAATTTTCAGTCATTTAAAATGCCGCGTACCGTATGCGGAGGGAGACCGCCATGGGAGGGGGGGCTGCCGACCGGATGGTGACAGCTCAGTTTCAGGGCGGAATTCATGCGCCCCGTGGAATAGGAGGTTCGAACTCTGTCACCAGGGCGATTGGATAAGAACAACGCGCTGTTTGACCGCGGGTTGCTGGTCCCCCCCCACTGGTGGCAAAAGGTTGTTTATGTTACTCTGTTAGTAAGCAATTTGTTTGCCGGGGGGGTGTGCCATCTGCGGTTTCCTGTCGGTATGCTCCGGGCAAACAAAGAGAGGAGTCGTCATGGGACGCGAATATGTGGATCGATTTTCCGAAGCGAGCAAGGAATCCGGCGAAAAGTCAAGTTTTGCTTGCGAGACCTGCGGTACTGTGCTGACGCACAAACAACATGCGGAGATCGTCAAAAAACACGGCACGGGGATGATCCGGAAAATTACTGCCGGCGGAGTCTTTAAAGATCCGTCTCCGTTTGGACCTTAGTCGCAGTAACACTCTAGGAGCAAGAGGCCGCCATCGAATTCAGGTTGCATGGGTGATGCATGCTATCGAAGCTTCGATGTGCGGCCTCTTTTTTTTTAGATTTGCAGCGGGCTCTCTGCCGTTGCCGCCACGCCGAAAGCATCGACAGCCTTCTCCCTTGACTCTCACGGTCATTTTTACTCCAAGGTTACTGAACAGTTACAGATTCGTTTACTTTTTCTTTTTTTTCAGGCTCTTTTTGGTCTTTTTAGCCTTTTTAGCCTTTTTAGCCGCGGACTTGACCTGCTTTTTTTTGCCCTTATCCTGCTTCGCTTTCGATTTTTTGACCTGGGCTTTTTCAGGGTTGGTGTTCTTTTTGCCAACGGGTTTTTCCTTGCTTGCATTCACGCCGGGAACCGGAGGTTCAGCGGCCAGCAGAGCTTGGGCCTGGGCGATGACCCGGGTGGCGCGGACTTCGCTGAAACCTTTAATCATCGCAAGTTGCAGGGGCGTTTTTGCCGCCAGTTCCTCGGCGCTGCTAATGCCTTTCTCGGCCAGAATCGCCGCCGCCGCCGGACCTATGCCACTGACCTCCAAAATTGATCGACTCATGATGCAACCTCCTTGTTGGGCAGAATCTCTTCTGCGGGTTCTTGAACACTATGGGTGGTAACAAACTTACGGATGAAACGGCGAATTTCGCGGGCCGCGCTGGTATCGAGATCTTCGCACAAACTGACGAAGGCATCTCGATCTTCTCCTTTGATCCGGATCACCAGCTGACTGTCCTTTTTATTCTTCTTCTGGCGTTTTTTCGTATCGCTCATGTTGGCTCTATCCTGACACCGGGGGATGTTTAAGTTTAAAAACGGCTTTTTGAACCACGAAAAGACACGGAAAATTAAGATGACAGCAAAGCAGTTATTCTCCAAACAGGTTACACGATGAAGTTGCATATTTCCCTGATTTTGTTCGTGTATCCTGTGTTTTCCGGTTAACTGGTTTTTCTGGGTTTAATGATCTGTTGCGTGTCTTTTCGAGTGTTTCACGGTTTTAAGAGTTGTTTTCAGGCGAAAGGATTTCGGCAGCCCGCAGAGCGCGAGACGGGCATTCTTGTAGGCCGGATCTTCGGTCACCTCCCGCGCCACATAAGCGGGCAAGTTGAAGTCGCGGCTCGCCGCCACACTGGTAAATTCGACTTCAAGCAGTATCAGCGGGCTGAGTTCAGCGCTGAAAATATCGAATTCCAGACAGAGGTCGCCGTGCATCACCAGATGCCGGGTCTTTTCGAGGCGGCGGCCGATCGTCAGGGGCCAGAGCATCTCGAACACGATCGCGTCGAGGGGAACTTCCTGCTCCAGGCGCTTCAGGCCCTGGCCCTGCTTTTCCGTCAACCAGAACTGGCTACCGCGCTGGCGGAGGCGTAGTTCTCGTTCAGCTTCGATGAGCAGATACCCCTGGCGGATTCGGGTCGCCGCTGCGCCCGCAAGCAGGCCCTGGGGCAGCCGGTCGATCAGAAATTTACGTTCAATTTCGTTCTGCACCATAGTTCAGGCCTTTTTCAGCTGCGGTTCCAGCTCCCGCCAGAGGGCGTAATAGGCGCGGTTTGCCTGGGTATTGCGGGCAAACAGGTCAATGGGGGTGCGATACTTGCCCATCTTCTCAACATCGGTGGACTGGGGAATCGCATGCTGCAGAAAATTTTTGTACCGCTTGCGCATGGCGATAGCGGTTTCGCGGTGCAGCTGCTTGCGGGCATCGGCCATGGTGAAAAACGGAACCAACTTGCTGCGGCTTAAATCCTGCTGTTTGAAAAACTGCAACAACTGCTCGAAAGTGCGCTCCGACAGGGTGGTGGGAATGACCGGCACCAGGACAATGTCGGCCGCGTTGAAGATATTTTCGGCCAGGCGACTGATGGTCGGCGGACAGTCGAGGATAATCAGATCATATTCCTTTTTCAGCCCTTTCAAGGCTTGCCGCAGGCGATTCTTGCGCTTGCCGAGGTCTTCCAGCAAAATATCGAAATTTCGAAACGACAAATGGGCGGGAATCACATCCAGATGGGGAAAATCACTCTCCTTGATCTGGCTTGCAAGCTGGCCATAGGCCTGCAAAAATCGTTTGCCCAGATTTTTTTTCGCCGGGGCTTTGATGCGGAAGTAAAAGGACGACGCCCCCTGAGAGTCGAGATCAAGCAGCAGGGTGCGATAGTTGGATCTGGCGGCCCAGTAGGCAAGGTTCACCGCCGTGGCGGTTTTGCCGACGCCACCTTTGATGCTGTAACAGGCGAGAATTTTCATGCCTCTGTGTCCTCCTTTGATTCCATGGTCAACAATTCCTCAAATTTCTCTGATACCTGGGGAGAACTGAAAGCCGCAATTCTTGCAAAAACCTGGTCGCGTTCTTCTTGCTGCTGGTGATAGAGCACGGCGCTTATACCGTTGAGGCTGGCAGATTGGGCCGCCGCAACCCGTCCGTGGCCAAGCTCAAGCAGAAACTTGGCCTGCACCGCATAGTCGTTAAAACGGCCGAGATTGTCCTGAATTTTTTTTAAATGGCTGATCAGCTCTTTAACTTTCGGTTTGGGAAAAAGTTCGCCGAAGAGTTCAAGCAGGTAACGCAACTTTTTCGCCGAAATCCTCAGGGAGTGAATCTCGGCATCTGGCGTTTCGTCGGTAATTGCCTGCCCTGCTCGACAGATTTTCCGATAAAGACGCAGTCCCTTGTGGCAGACCAGCTGCTTTAGTGGGGTCGATGCCTGGCGGGTAACAAATTCGGCATCGCCCTCAAGCTCTAACCTGATTTGCTCGATCTGGGCCTCATAGTCAGGATGCTCAAGGGCAGACACTACCTGCTTGAGAGCTGCGGCGCGGCGGCGGCTGATGCGGCAGAACACTGGCCCCAATCCAGGGCGCAGATGGGGAGGCAGCATCTGGTGGTAAATATCTTTTTCCAGCAGAAAGACATCGAGATCACGCAACTGATTGGTGCGGCTGCCGAGGGTTTTCAGTTCTGCCTTCAACTGCTGGTAACGCCGGGGAGACAGGGTTTTTCTGAACAGGCTGATAAGGGAACGGGTTTTGCGAATATTAACCCGATACTGATGAACAAATTCTGTGTCGATATCGGCCACCAGTCCCGGTTCATACTGACGTGCCGTCTGCAACAGAAGCTGGGCCATTCTGAGGATGGCGGGCTCGGCGAGTTCCAGGGATTGCAGCTGAAATTCAGCTTTGCTTGACGGAGTTTCCATCTTTAGCCCAGCCTCAATTACGAGCTGACGCAGAGTCAACGGCGGAACAGTTTCGCTCTCCAGAGCGGCAAATCCTGCCATGCAGCCTTGGTAGTCCTCTGTGTAGCCACGCAAGGGCAGAAATGTTGCCAGACTGAGGGCCGAACCTGCGAGGGGGGCGATGCGAAACAGACGGATCCGGCTGACAATTTTTTCATCGGGGTTGCGAAGGTTGAGCAGGCTGGTGGTCAACCGCAAACCGAACTTGGGCAGAAAAGCCCGCATATCAATGAGTTTTTTAAGTTTTTCGGCCAGCTCGCCTGTGGGCAGTTGCCACCAGAAACGCACCCCCTTGCCTGGGGTTGACCTTGCCACCGGTTGATCCCGCTCGTGCCAGAGTTGCAGTTCACCCCCTTCAATCTGCACCAGCAGGTATCCCGCCTGCCAGATCAGCCAAGTAAATGAGTCACAGATATTCAGGGTTTGTTCAGTCGACACGCTAACTTCCAAAAACAGATCCGGCGGGAGGCAAGCCGCCAGATCGGCTGGGGTTATCTGCCGGTTGAATCGCCAATCGGTGCGCAAGTCAGGCATCCTTCCAGAGTTCAGGGTGGAGGATTTCGTCTTAATGAAGCATTCTCTCGAATCTTGCTCTTTGAAATATATTTCAACCTGATAGCAAATGTATATACATAAAAAAAGCGAAGCCTCATTGCCTGCCAAATTTCATCAAACCCTCATATCTGCTTAACAAGTCTCCAACAAAATCCTGACACATTGGCGCTCGACACAATGCCGGGCGGCGTGATGTGACAGCAGGATTGGCCTCGCTGTGGCCTCGCGGGAAATTTTATCCGCCCTTCATAAAATTGGTTTTTCGTGAGGAGTGAAAAATGAAGAGAAAAAATTTGTCGTCAGGATGGGGAAGCCTCGCGCTGACGCTGGTCATGGCTGTTGGTCTGGCCGGTTGCGGAAGTGATGGGACGGATGGAATCGACGGGAAGGACGGTGTCAATGGGGCGGGGCAGGTGATCAGTATGCAACGCCTGGGTCGCACCGCCTCCCAGGGGTTTGATCAAAGTGCGGCGGAAATTGTCGCCTTTGAGCCGGCAGGGAAAAACATCTTCGCGGTCAATGCGCAAAGCGGCATGATCGACGTCTTTAGCGCCGCCGATCCAACAGCACCGACCTTAGCGCAAAGCATTGACCTGCGGACTCTGCTGGTAGCCAACGGCAAAGCCACAGATGTTGCCCTTGTCGGCGCCGCCAACAGCGTCGCCGTGCATGGCTCCTTTGCGGCCGTAGCGGTGGAAGCCAGTCCGAAAACAGGCGCCGGCTGGGTTGTGTTTCTCAATGTTGACAGCTTGGCCTATGTCACTGCTGTTCAGGTTGGTTCCTTGCCGGACATGCTCACCTTTACGCCCGACGGTAGCAAAGTTGTTGTCGCCATCGAAGGGGAGCCGGAAGATTATACCGTCGATCCCGAAGGCAGCGTCGACATTATTACCGTCGCCGATTTCTCCTTGCAACGAGCAGGATTCCGTGAATTTAACGTCGGCGGCAGCCGCGCCGCAGAACTGCCTGCCGAGGTGCGTGTTTTCGGCCAGATTGTTGATAGCAACGGTCAATGGGTGCGCGCCTCGACAGTTGCCGAAGATGTCGAACCCGAATATCTGGCCATCAGCGCCGATTCCCAGACCGCCTATGTCAGCCTGCAAGAAAACAACGCCGTTGCCGTGGTCGACCTGGCCAATGCCCGGATCAGCAAAATTTTTGCCCTTGGTTTTAAAGATCATCGTCTGCCGGGGAATGAACTCGATGTCAGCGACAAAGACAACCAGATCAATATCGCCAACTGGCCGGTTTTCGGTATGTTTCAACCCGATTCCATCGCCACCTATCGGGTCAACGGTATCGATTATATTGTCACCGCCAACGAGGGTGATTCCCGCGCCGACTGGGGCATTGCGCAAAGCGGTGGGGCTACCGACTTTGCCGGGGATTCCCTCAACCTGAACATGGAAGAATTCCGGGTCAAGGATCTCCCCCTCGACCCAGACGCTTTTTCTGACGCCGCCAGCCTCCAAGAAAAAGCCCAGCTCGGGCGGCTCAAGGTCAGCGCCCAAATGGGGGATACGGACAATGACGGAGACTTCGACGAGCTCTATGTCTACGGCGGCCGTTCCTTTTCCATCTGGAACGCGGCCACGGGCGAACGGGTATTTGATTCCGGCAGCCAGATGGAGCTCCTCACCGCTAACAAGTACGGCACCAACTTCAATAATGACAATGATGAAAATGATGCGGATGGGCGCAGCGATGCCAAGGGACCCGAGCCCGAAGGCTTGACCCTCGGCAGGATTAACGGCCACACCTACGCCTTCATCGGTCTGGAACGTATGGGTGGAATCTTCATTTACGATATCTCCAACCCTTACGCTCCGCAGTATGTTCAATATCTCAATGATCGCGATCTGAGCAAAGATCCTCTAATTGATGGTGCGGCGGCAGGTGATCTTGGCCCCGAAGGATTTACTTTTGTTGACGCCCAGCAGAGCCCCAACGGAAAACCTCTGCTTATTGTCGGCAATGAGGTCAGCGGCACCACCTCGATCTATCAGGTTGATGTCACCAGTCTCCAGTAATTTTTTCGGCAAAATGCAACCGGTGCTCCCTAACGGGTGGGCTTCCAAAAGGAAGCCCACCCGTTTTTTATCCAGCATCAGAAGCCATAGGCTCCGGGGGCCGCAGGGAAATGCTGGATGAGGTTGACAGGAAAGAAAACTGCGCTACAAATAACCACGAGGGCAAGAGGAACAGGATGAAAATTTTCAGCCGAAGGCCGCTTGCTCATCTGTTCCTAACAATCCCATGCTTTAGTCATCTCTGCGCAGCTAAACAGCCCCCTTCATTTGCCTGAAAGTTGGATCATGACAGAAGACAGCAAGCAAAATGCGTTACCCGGGAAGCGTGCATCACGCAATGTGCGAACCACACGTGTGCGTCTGCAGGCCCCGGCCACTCAGGTTGCCGCTGAAGGGGCAGGTCCCGGCGCCAAAACAGATGCAGAATTTGGGCCGGAGATGTTTTTTAATCGCGAACTTAGTTGGCTGCAATTCAATCGTCGGGTGCTGCATGAGGCCGGCGATGCGCGCAATCCCCTGCTTGAGCGGGTCAAATTCGCCGCCATTGCCGGATCGAATCTGGACGAGTTTTTCATGAAGCGCATCGGCGGGCTCAAACAGCAGATTGGAGCCCATTTTCTTGCCGAAACTGTTGACGGGCGCACGCCGGAACAGCAACTGACGGAGTGCTTCCAGGCCCTGGAAACCTATCAGGAGGACAAGGATAAAATTGTCACCCAGCTGTTTGCCGAGCTGGCTGCTGCCGGGATCGAAATTCTCACCTATGCTGAACTGAGTGAGGCTGAAAAAAAAATTATCTGCCGCGATTATTATGACAATATTTTCCCCCTGATTACCCCGCAGTCCATGGATCCGGCCCACCCCTTTCCCTTTATCTCGAACCTCTCTCTCAACCTGCTGGTTTCGGTACGCTACCCCGATGAACAGGATATTTCCCTCGCGCGGGTGAAGGTTCCCATCAGCGCCGGAGCACATCGCTTCATGCAGCTCGGCAAGCAGCAGCGCTATGTGCTGCTCGAAGAGGTGATGGCCAATAATCTCGAAAAGCTTTTTCCCGGGATGGAGATAGTTGCCTGCGAGCTGTTTCGGGTTACGCGCAACGCCAACACCGAAGACAACCTTGAACGGGCCGACGACCTGTTGGCGGTGATTGAATCACACCTGCAATCGCGCAAGTTCGCCCCTATTGTCAGGTTGCAGGTCAATCCGAGCATTGGGGCGGTGCGTCGAGGTCGCCTGGCCTTTGAGCTGGGATTGAAAGAGGAAAGCGATGTTTTTAATGTCACCGGGATCATGGGCCTGCGTGATCTGTGGCAGATCGCCAACCTTAATCTCCCCCAACTCAAATATCCCGAACATCACCCGGTGGATCATCCCCTGTTAAAAAGCGAGCGAAGCATTTTTCACCTGCTGCGCGAAAACCGCGAGCTTCTGCTGCAACATCCCTACGATTCTTTTGAATCTTCGGTTGAGCGTTTTCTGCAGGAAGCCGCCACCGATCCCAAGGTGCGTGGCATTAAAATGACCCTTTATCGCACTTCGCCTACCAGCCGAATTATCGACTACCTGATCCGCGCCGCCCGCAACGGCAAGCAGGTTGCGGTGGTGGTTGAGCTGAAAGCCCGTTTCGATGAAGAAGCGAATATCCGTTTGGCAACGCGCATGGAAGAAGCCGGGGTTCATGTGACCTACGGGGTGGTCGGGCTAAAAACCCACTGCAAACTGATTCTGGTTATCCGTCAGGATTACAACGGTCTGCGGCGCTATGTGCATATCGGCACCGGCAATTACCATCCGGTGACCTCACGACTTTACAGTGATATGGGAATTTTTCTCTACGATCGCGAAGTCTGCCTGGACGCAACTGAACTCTTTAATTACCTGACCACCGGGTTCACCCCCAAACGTAATTATTTTAAGTTATTACCGGCCCCTAAACTGTTAAAGAAAGCGCTTCTTGAACGCATCCAACGTGAAATCGACCACCATGGTGGGAAAACCCCGGGGCGGATCCGCTTCAAGATGAACGCGCTTGAAGATAGTGATATTACTAAGGCTCTTTATCGGGCATCCACGGCAGGCGTGCAGGTTGATCTGATTGTGCGCGACAGCTGCCGCGCACGTCCGGGTCTGCCGGGCATTTCGGAAAATCTGCGCGTGATTTCGATTGTTGGGCGTTTCCTGGAACACGCGCGGATCTATGCCTTTGGCAATGGTGGCGAAGAAGAATATCTCATTGGCTCAGCCGACGCCATGAAGCGCAACCTTGAGTCACGCGTCGAAATTCTTGTCCCCGTCGAGTCGCCGGATATCAAGGCAGAGCTCAATCGCTTTCTTGAATTGCAGCTCAATGACCAGCGCAACGCCTGGGACTTACAGGCCGACGGCCGTTATGTCCAGCGTCAGCCGCGCACCCCGGCAGAAAACAAGGGCTGCCAGGAGCGTATGATTGACCAGGCCGAAAAACGCCTCCACGGCATCAATCGCCTGCGGCGGCGCAAAGCACGCACCGGCAGTCGCCGGAACCTGCGCGAATAAGCGGAAACAGATGCGGTGAACCGCACCCCTGTATGATCAGAGAACCACTGAGGGACGTGATTTATCGCGCCCTTGCAGCTGGAGCAGGTAGACGCAAAGCGCAGGATCTGGTGACACCTGTCCGCAGCCCGGATGGCGACAATTCATTTTTTTAATTTTTCCTTGGGCTTGTTCTTTTTGGCGCTCTCCAATTTTACCGGTTTGCAGACATGTTCCTTGTTTTTAACCTTGGCCCCGCACTTGCCGCACGCGAATTTTGCCTCTTTTTTTTTCACTTCTGACTCGCCCTTGAGACAGCCCATCGCATCTCTCCCTGGAACACAGAGGTTCCCTTTTAGGTTATACTTGCAACACAACTGGAATTTTA
>JAACTI010000572.1 GCA_009993495.1 Deltaproteobacteria bacterium
TGGATCACCAGGGCGGCGGTTTGCAATTGATGTAAAACAAAAGCCTGCCAGGGATGCAACTCGCGTGCATCCTGCTCCCACAGCAACGACCGCCATTGACGACGGAATTGCGCGATTTTTTTATTCAGAGCATCCGCCATAGAAGGACACCACTCTCCTTATTCAATCCCCAATTCAACGCGCTGAGTCGGCAGCCCCAGAGTTGCGGGCACCTCATTTTCAAATTCTTCGCCCCGGCCCACCAGTACGATTTGCAACAGATCAGGATGCAGATATTTCGTTGCCACTCGCTGCACATCGGTAACCGTAACCGCCGAGATTTTCTCGCGGTAGGTTTGCAAATAATCGGCAGGATAGGTGTAAAAATCCAGCCGCTGTTGGCGGGTAACAATCGAGTGGCTGTCGTTAAAGGCGAAAACAAAACTGTTGATCAGGCTTTCCTTGGCAACGCGCAGTTCCTCTTCACTAACCGGGTTATCAATTAATTCGTGCATCTGGGCACGCATCAAACTGATGACTTCAAGGGTGGAAGAACAGGCCGTTTCACAGCTGGCCATAAAAAGTTCGGGCAACCGGTAACCCACTTTAAAATAGGAATAGACCGAATAAGCCAGACCACGATTCGAGCGGATTTCACGCATCATGCGGCTGTTGAAACCACCGCCACCCAGAATAAAGTTAGCCACCCGCAGGGCCATGGCATCGGGATTATTCTTTTCGATCCCTGGTTGACCCAGCATAATTGTCGTTTGGGGAATATCCTTGACGGCAACAAAGACTTCGCCCTTTTGCGGTTTTTTAACCAACTGCGGCGGGCTGAGATCGGGCATAACCCCATTGGGCCAGCTGCCGAGTAATTCTTGGAGCAAACGGGTCAATTTGTCGAGTTTAATGGCGCCTGAAACGGCAATGGACAAATTCTGGGGCTGAAAATACGTCCGGTGCAAAGCCAGAAGATCATCGCGATCGATATTCTTGAGGCTTAACTGACTCGCTGAGCGCCCCAGCGGATGGTCCTCGTAAATGGCCTTGGCCATCAAGCGTGAAGCCAGGGCATCGGGATTATCATTCTGGCGGCGCACCCCTTCAATCAGCCGTTTGCAGGCGAGGTCGACACGTTCGGCATCAAAACGTGGTTGACGCAAGAGCAACGCCAGCAACGCGAAGCTTTCCCTCAGATCACGCTGATGCAGCGACATCCCCAGAGTATAAGCATAGGTGTCACTGTTCACACGCATATCAACCGCCATATTCGCCAGTTTTTCCTCAAACTGGCGAGGCGTATAGTCCCCCGCGCCACCGGTCGCCAGACTTTCGGCAAAAAGTTGCGAAAGACCGGTTTTTTCCGCCGGATCAAAAATTGAGCCGCCGCCGATCAAGGCGGTCAGCTCAATCAGGGGCAAATCCTGATCTTCTTTAAGGTAAACTTCTATCCCATTACTCAGCCGGG
>JAACTI010000079.1 GCA_009993495.1 Deltaproteobacteria bacterium
GGCTCGCGCCACCACCTGGCGCGGCTGCGTTTTAATTACGGGCCCGTCAGCCTGGCGCCCCTCAAACCCCATGAACCCCGGCTCGCGCTCGTGAAGCATCAAGATGAAGATTGGCAGATTCTGCGTCAGCCCCAGGCAGAAGAAGATGCCCTTGATGTGCTGATTGATCGGCAGCTGGTTCCCGTGCCGCCGCACCTTGGCGCTGCCCGCGAAGGTGACTTTTATTTTCACCCCACTAGTTTGACCGATTCGGCGGCGGCCTGGCAGGCTTTTCTTGCCCGGATTCCCGAGCTTGAAGAGCAGGGCTGGCAGGTAAAATTCGACCCCAGTTTCAAGCTGAATTTTGAACAGGCCGACAGTCTCGCCGTCGAGATTAATGAGGCGAACAACGACTGGTTTTCCCTTGGCCTGAGCGTCGAACACGACGGCCACCGTATCGCCCTTTTACCCCTGGTTACCCAGTGGCTCGAAAATCACGACCCCCAGCAGCCCCTCTTGTACCATCTGGGGGGCAGCCGCTGGCTGGAAATCCCGGCCAGCATGCTTGAGCCGGTGGTCGGAACTTTGGTCGAACTCTTTCAAGACCCCCAGTTGAGTGACAGCGGTCACTTGAAATTGCCTCGGCCTTTGGCCCATGGTCTTCTCGATCTGGAAGATCATCTGACCGCCAGGGGCTGCGACTTTGCCTGGACCGGTGGTGGGCAAGTGCGGCAACTGGCAAAAAAGCTGAGAGATTTTAGTGGAATACAAGTTTCGACCCTCCCCCAGGGCTTACAAGCCGAATTACGTCCTTACCAGCTTCAGGGCTTATCCTGGTTACAGTTTTTACGCGAGTACGGTTTCCATGGGGTGCTGGCCGATGACATGGGGCTGGGCAAAACTATTCAGGCTCTGGCCCATCTGCTGCTGGAAAAAGAGGCAGGTCGCCTCACCCAGCCCGCCCTGATTGTCGCCCCCACCAGTGTGCTGAGCAACTGGCAGCGTGAGGCCCAGCGTTTTACCCCCAGCCTGAAAACCCTGGTGCTCCACGGCCCACAACGCAAAGACTCTTTTCAGCATCTCGCTGATTATGATCTGGTCATTACCAGCTACGCCCTGCTGACCCGCGACCTGGAAGTGTTACGCCGCTATCACTTTCATTCGCTGGTGCTCGACGAAGCCCAGGCAATTAAAAATCCCCAGGCGCAAAGTACCCAGGCGGCCTGCGCCCTGGCGGCCGATCACCGCCTTTGTTTAAGCGGCACACCCCTGGAAAACCATTTGGGCGAACTTTGGTCTCTGTTTCATTTTCTCATGCCCGGTTATCTGGGCACGCGCAAAAAATTTACCCAACTCTTTCGCACCCCGATTGAAAAACAGCAAAATTTCCAGCGTCAGCAGCAGCTGCAACAGCGGGTCGCCCCTTTTGTGTTGCGCCGCGACAAGAGTCAGGTCGTACAGGAATTGCCGCCGAAAACTCAAATGCTTCGCGAAGTTGAACTGAATACCGCCCAAACCAAGCTCTATGAAAGTCTGCGCCTGGCCATGACTGACAAGATCGGTAAACTGCTCCAGGAAAAGGGCATGACACGCAGTCACATCGAAATTCTTGATGCCCTGCTCAAACTGCGTCAGGTCTGTTGTGATCCGCGCCTGGTCAAACTTGAAGCCGCGCGCAAGGTTAAACATTCGGCCAAACTTGAAGCCCTCCTCGAAATGCTCGACGAACTGCTGGCCGAAGGGCGCAAAATTCTGGTTTTTTCCCAATTCACCTCAATGTTGACCCTGATCGAGGCCGAATTGCAGACGCGGAATATTCTTTACAGTAAATTAACCGGCCAAACGCGCAAACGCGATGCGGCGATTGCGGCTTTTCAGGAAGGGGAAGCGGCAGTCTTTCTCATCAGTCTCAAGGCCGGCGGCGTCGGGCTGAATTTAACCGCTGCCGATACGGTAATTCACTACGACCCCTGGTGGAATCCGGCGGTGGAAAACCAGGCCACCGATCGCGCCCACCGCATTGGCCAGGACAAACCTGTCTTCGTTTACAAGCTGGTGGCTCGTGGCACCCTCGAAGAAAAAATTCTGCAAATGCAAGCCAAAAAGCAGTTGCTCGCCGATGGCGTTTACCGCCAGACCAAAGACAAAACCCAGATTCTGCCGGGTTTAAGCTCCGCAGACATCCTGGCGCTGCTAAAGCCGGTAGAGTCGGTTGTGCACGAGGAAAGCGAATAATCCGCTCAAGTCACAGCTGATTCTAAAAACGGCTTTAGGTTCGCGAAAAGCTTAAAAACAGGGGAAAACATTCAGGCCGAATTCGGCCCGGTCGGGTTGACTTGCCCTGGGCACTGGTCGATAATCCAAACAGCATTTCACCCGATCATCGTGTTCTTCCGCTCTCAAAGGAGTCTGTCTTGGATCTGGTTCTACAGGCCGGGCCGGTCGTTAAACTGGTGCTGTTGATTCTCCTCTATTTTTCTCTGGTTTCCTGGGGAATCATCTTTTACAAATTTAAAACTATCCATGCAGCCATGCGTGAGTCGGAACGCTTTCTCGACTTTTTCTGGGAACAGAAACGCTTTGATGCGATTGGTCAGGGGGTTAAGGACTTTCGTCAAACGCCTTTAGCGGTGCTGTTTCGTGAGGGTTATCACGAACTGCTGCAGCGGCGTAAACAGAATCGCGCTGAGGCCACGCGCGAAATTTCGGCGGATCTTGGTGGATTGGGCAACATTTCGCGCGCTTTGCGCCGCGCTTCGACCCAGGAGACACATCGCCTTGAAAAATACCTGACCTTTCTCGCCACCACCGGCTCAACGGCACCTTTTATTGGCCTGTTCGGCACCGTGTGGGGCATTATGGATGCCTTTCACGGTATCGGCCAGACCGGCAGTGCGTCGCTGGCGGTGGTCGCGCCGGGTATTTCCGAAGCCCTGGTGGCCACCGCCATTGGTTTGGCGGCAGCCATTCCAGCGGTTATGGGTTACAACCACTTCCTCAGCAAGGTCAACCAGTTGATCGGCGAAATGGACAATTTCAGTCAAGAATTTCTCAATATCGTTGAGCGCATGGAGCGTCACTAAAACCATGGAAGTGGGACGTCCAGGTAACGGCCGCCGTAGCAGCATGTCACAAATCAACGTTACACCCTTTGTCGATGTGATGCTGGTATTGCTGATTATCTTCATGGTCACCGCGCCCATGCTGGATCAAGGCGTCACGGTGGATCTGCCCGAAGTGGCCGAAGCCCCCAACTTACCGAGTAAAACCGAACCCCTGGTGGTGACGGTTGAAAAAAATGGCCAACTGCTCATCGGGAAAACCCGCATCGATCAACTCGATAAACTGGCGCCGGTCATTCTGCAGGCACTCAAGAACCGGCAGGATGCCGAGGTCTTTCTTGAAGCCGATAAGGCAGTGCCTTACGGACGCGTGATTGAGGTGATGGCAGCCGTCAAAAAAGCCGGTATTGAGCGCCTGGGCATGATCACCCGCTTGCCAGAGGAGTGACGCCGCGCATGCCCGAGCACCACCGTCAGCACCAGCGCCGACCGCTTGAACCCGGCTTGCGGCGCATGCTGCTGGTCTCTTTTTTACTGCACCTGCTGGTACCGCTGATGTTGGCGGGAGTTTTGAAGATGACCCACAAAACCCCGCAGCTGCCAGTGTACCGGGTGAATCTGGTCAATAAACCGGTGAAAAATCCCCAGGCGGGGCGTCCCGATGCGGCACCGAAAACCACCAAGAAGCCCAAACCGGTCGAAGAAAAGCCGGCAGCCGTTAAGATTCCGGCCAAAAAAGTGCCGCCGCCCCAGCCCGCAGAAAAGCAACCACCCGCGCCGAAACCGGAAACCAAGCCCCTGCCCAAGCCCAAACCGGCCCCCAAGCCCGCGCCGAAACCTGACCCTGCGGCGCAGCAGAATCTGGCCGAGCGCCTGGCTGAAATCCAGGCCAGGGCCGAGCGCCAGAAGCGCCTCGATCAGCTCAAGGCGGCGTTGGCGGCCCAGAAGGCCGAAATCGGTCGTCCCGAGCTTCAGGCCCCGGTGGGTGAGCCCGATGGCCAGGGCGACGAGGTGGGTATCAGCAGTTCTCGTTTCATCGAAGGGTTTATCCGCGAACAATGGCGACTGTCCCAATATCAACTACCCCGACTCGATTTGCAGGCCGAGGTGCGGGTAAGCTACTCACGAGCCGGGATAATGCGCAGCTGGGAATGGCTGGAAAAGTCGGGCAACGCGCAGTTTGATAATTCCCTGCGCACCGCTATTCTGAAATCACGTGAACTCAGCCAACCTCTGCCCGACGATGTGACCTTTGAAATTACTTTCAACCTGAAGGATTTACAAAATTGATGAATAAAACCAATCTGCTCTGTTGTTTACTCTTGTTGTTTTTCGCCCCTTATGCTGCGGCGGTTAAAATTGAAATTAACTCGCCGGGCGAACAGACCATCCCCCTGGCGTTGACGCGCTTTTTGCCCCTGGCAGACGTGAATGACAAGACCGCCGCCCAGATTGACCAGGTGCTGATGGCCGACCTTGAGCTGTCGGGGCTCTTCGAACTCGCCAACCCCGTGGCCTTTCTGTCCGATGCACAAAAACTCGGGTTAAGCAGTACCCAGGTCGATTTCGCTCAATGGCGCCTGCTGGGGGTTGATGCGGTGGTCAAGGGGGGCTACCGCCTTGACGGCGACAAGCTGACGATTGAAGCGCGGCTCTATGACGCAGTCACCCGCCGCC
>JAACTI010000080.1 GCA_009993495.1 Deltaproteobacteria bacterium
TTCATGTCATTCAACAGCATTCAAAGCAAAATTGGTGGCGCCCTGATTATTATCCTGCTCCTCACCCTGGGATGCAGCTTTACTATTGCCACCATTCAGTCGCGCAACCTGTTGAAAGCTCAGCAGCTGGCAGCGCTTTCCGC
Source organism: Deltaproteobacteria bacterium (assembly GCA_009993495.1). GTDB lineage: Bacteria > Desulfobacterota > Desulfuromonadia > Desulfuromonadales > Geopsychrobacteraceae > Geopsychrobacter. The sequence goes on from JAACTI010000080.1 coordinate 144, forward strand.
CGCAGAAAATGCCGCCCAAGACCAGGTTCGCACCCTGTATAAAAGCCTTGAAGTTGGCACTGCCGGCTCCCTGGAACGTGGCGAGATGGAAGTTTTCGCCGAACTTTTGCAGGGGTTGGGTCGGGTTCCCGGTGTACTTGAAGTTGGCTTGACCGATCCCAGCGGGAAAATCCTTTACGCCAACAACGCCACCCAGGTCGAGCAGCAGAACCCCGACATCAAGAGCTCAGGAACGAATTCAGATATTGCTATCGAAGCCCAAACAGACGCACATTTTTTTATGGCACGCGGACAAAAGTACGAGCAACGCTGTCTCGAATGCCACGACGGCGCCATCCCCGGCACCCTGGCGGGGATTCTTTATGTCGACTATAGCCTCGAAAAACTTCAGCAGGAAAAGGAACGCCAGGCAAAAACCCTGGCCGCCGCCAGCAGCAGCAGTTTGCGTAACAACAGTCTGATGGGGATTCTCTGCATTATCCTGACCTGGTTGACGGTGGTCTGGTTGTTGCGCGCATTGGTTGTGAGCCCGGTCAAAAAAGTCAAAGAGGTTCTGAACGAAATCGCGCGTGGCCATTTAAGAACCAGATTACATCTTACCCAGAAAGACGAATTGGGCGACATGGCGCGCACGCTGGATGAGCTGTCAGACAGTCTTGAGACAGAAGTCATCGCATCCCTGCGCAAGCTTGCCAATGGCGATCTGACCTTTGATGTCCAGCCCCGGGATGAGAGCGACATTCTGCGCCACAGTCTGCGGCACCTGGGGGAAGATCTGAACCAGATGATTGTTCAGGTTGTGTCCGCCAGCCAGCAGATCGAAAGCGGCAGTATCCAGGTCTCCGACTCGGCCCAAACCCTGTCTCAGGGCGCAACCGAATCAGCGGCCTCCCTCGAAGAGATCAGCAGTTCCATGGCGGTGATCGGTCAACAGACCACCCAAAGTTCCGACAATGCTCGCCAAGCCAATCAACTCGCCAAGGATGCCAGCGACGCGGCCAGCACCGGTAACCAGCAGATGGAAGAAATGCTGAATGCCATGAGTGACATTAATTCTGCCGGCCAGAATATCAGCAAAATCATTAAGGTGATTGACGAAATTGCCTTTCAAACCAACCTGCTGGCCCTGAATGCGGCCGTCGAAGCGGCACGCGCCGGGCAGCACGGCAAGGGCTTTGCGGTGGTCGCCGAAGAGGTGCGCAACCTCGCGGCACGCAGCGCCAAGGCAGCGAAAGAAACCGCCGAACTCATTGAAAGTTCGGTCGAAAAAACGGTCCGTGGCACCGCCATCGCTGAGCGCACCTCAACCGCACTGGATGAAATTGTCAGTTCCATTACCAAGGTCACCGACCTGGTCTCCGAAATCGCCGCCGCCAGCAGCGAACAGGCCCAGGGAATCAATCAGATCAGCATTGGCCTGCAGCAAATCGATTCGGTCGTGCAACAAACCACCGCCAATGCCGAAGAAAGCGCCGCGACCAGCGAAGAACTCTCCAGCCAAACCGCTCATCTCAACAGCATTCTCAGCCGGTTCAAGCTGAAAGCAGACAGCGACGATTTCCGGCCGGGACAAAAAGAGCCGTTACGGCTGAGTTGAACAAATGGCAAAACGGGCAGATTCAATGGCAGCCCCTCAGTTTTTTTGCAGGAGTTCCAGCACCTGATTGACGTGCGTATGGCAATCCAGCCCGCCCGCCAGCCAATGAATCCGGATGCCCTGTTTTTCCATGCGCCGAAAGAATGTTTCCTGGCGTTTGGCAAACTGGCCAATGGCGCTGCGCAGTTTCTGGTTGAGTTCATCACGGCTGAACCGACCTTGCAGAAACTGGGCAATCAGCCGATATTCAAGGCCGTAAAATTCCAGTTTTTCCCAGCTGATCCCGGCGGCATGAAGCTGGGCGACTTCATCAATCATCCCGGCGGCAAAGCGCTGTTCCAGGCGCCGGGCAATGCGGCGACGCAAAATTTCACGCGGCCAGCGCAAGCCAAAAACAACGGGGTTGATGGCAGGCAAAGGCACCGTTGCGCCAGGGGCACTGCCTTCACCGGTGGCAATTTCGATGGCCCGCACCAGCCGCTCGCGGTCTTCCAGATCGGTGCGGTTGTGCAACTGCGGTTTCAGGTGCTGCAGACGCCGGCGAAGCTCAGCATCGCTCAAATCGGCGAGCGTTGCGCGCAGCTCAGGGTTTTCGGCAACCTCAACCAGCCGGTAGCCGCGCAACACGGCATCGAGATACATGCCGGTTCCGCCGCACAACAGGGGCAAACGACCCCGGTGACAAATGTCTTCAATCGCCACAAAACAATCGCGTTGAAATTGAAAAAGATTGTACTCACTACCCGGTGCGGCAATATCGATCAGGTGATAGGGAACCTCGGCATATTCTGCCAGATCCTTGCCCGTGCCCAAGTCCATGCCGCGATAAACCTGGCGGGAATCGGCGGAAATAATTTCGCCGTTCAAGCAACGCGCCAGTTGCACCGCCAGGGCGGTTTTACCGCTGGCGGTCGCACCAAGGAGCACCAGCAAGTTGATAGGCGCAGGCAGCACGACTTTTAATTCTCCGCTTGGGGATGACGGCGAGGCCGACGCCGCCGCCGGGGTTTACGCGCCACGCTTTCCGGGGGATGGTCACTGTGGCTTATTTTGGTTTGCCAGGCAGCAATACAATCACTCAGGCTGTGATCGATTTCACCCCAAAGGGCAAAAAAATCGAAAATCCGCGGCGTTAGGGGATGGTGTAAAAAACGCTGTTCCCCTTTATGGCCCAGCCCACGCAGCAGGCGCAAGCAACCGACCAGCAGCTCGCGCGCTTCAGAGCGCACTCCCTGGGCAATGCTGTAGGTTTGGCAATGGCCACGCAGCAGCTTGTCGGCCAGCAGCAATGCGTCATTAATGTGAAAATGCCGCGAATCTCCGCAAGCGGCAACAAACAGTGGCAAGGTTAATGCGGCCAAAACCTGACTTTCCCGCAGGGGCTCACCCCCCAGGGTTTCCCGATCGATTAAATCGAGCAGCGCAAAGGTTTGCGGCACAAAATCAATCTCAGGAAAAAGCTGGTCGAGCAACCCATAACGCTGCGCCAAACGGCAAACCGCCCCGGCGACACCGTGGCGAAAAAGCTCAAGAATTTCCTCACGCAAACGCGCGCGCGACGCACCCGCCAGCAGCTGACAACGTTGATCAATGGCCGCGATGATGTTTTGATCAATGGCAAAATCGAGCCGTGCGCTGAATTCCAAGGCCCGCAGCATGCGCACCGGGTCTTCACTGAAGCGCACCAGGGGATCGCCTATCATGCGCAGCCGACGTTCATCCAGGTCGCGCAGGCCACCGACATGGTCGATAATCGCAAAGTTACTGATATCATAAAAAAGGGCATTGATGGTGAAATCACGCCGAAACGCATCCTCGCGCGGCGAACCGAAAACATTCTGGACAAAATGGAAATGAGCATCATCATCGGTCGGCAGCTCTTCTTCGTCAGGATTGCGGCGAAAGGTGGCGACTTCAATCAATTGATGCCCGCGAAAGCGTAAATGGGCCAAGCGGAAACGCCTCCCGATCAAAAAACAGTTGCGAAACAGGGTCTTAACCTGTTCGGGCGTGGCATCGGTGCCGACATCAAAATCTTTGGGCGTCCGTTCAAGCAACAGGTCGCGCACACTGCCCCCCACCAGATAGGCCAAATGACCGTGGCGATTGAGGCGATAGAGGACTTTCAAGGCATTCTCATCAATCAGTTTGCGCGAAATACCGTGTTGATCGCGGGTCAAAATCACAGGCGTTTCGCCAGTAGTGGCGTTTCGTTTCATGGGGCGTTCTTTGTCAATAAGGATGTAGAAATTTTTCAAACAGGGCAGACTTTAGCAGATAGGTGCGAAATCGGCTAACAGATTCTCGCTTCTGCCTTTTACTTCCTTGTGCTGCTGGAGTTTCATGGGCAGAATTGCTTAGCTGTCGCCATCCGAGCGACAGCGACCTCTTTCAAGACGGCATCAGGCTCTGCATATTAAAAAAATTATAAAAAATTTATGTGACGAAGTTGCAATCTCAACGTCTCCTGCTAGGCTTAATTCAAAAGATCTCACTTCCCTCTCATCTCAATTC
>JAACTI010000081.1 GCA_009993495.1 Deltaproteobacteria bacterium
TTGGCGCTGCCTTGATGGGGAACTGCAAGACCGCGTTACTGCGTGGTGCCATTGTGTGAACTCTCCGTATAAGGGGCTTTTTACGGAAAGTTTCCAACCCCTCCCGTCGTCAGCTGTTCACACAATTTACCTAGGTGATCAGATTTCCAAAGCGAAACTTAATTCTATTGAAGCGATGGACTAGCGCGTCCGTAACAGACAGGCTGCATTGGATGTTCATTCATCTGCCGCCTCGCGATGGTTGGTTACATCATGGATGCATAACGTAAAAGTAACCGACGCTGCCCTGCTTTGTCGCGCAGCGTTCGTGTTAACTGACAGGTTATGTTTTCACACCCCATTCACGTAATATTTTCTTGTACATCAAATGCCGTGTCTTGTCATACGTATGCATATTGGTATCTCTGCTTGCCTCTTGCGACTCCGCCCTACGAAGATAACTGACCGCGTCATTATCCATGCCTAATTTTCTATAGACCATGGCTACCGCGTAGTATGAGAATGGATCATCAGGTTTGTTTGAAATGGCAAGCAATCCCGCATCTAAAGCGATACGTAATTCTTTCTTATCTGATGTGTCTTTACTGGCGGCCTCGGCGTAACCCGAGCCAACGAACCACGATACTTTGTTCGATTGCTTTTCGTTATTGTAAAGTTTTGCAAATAGCAATTTGGCTTCGTGATATTCCTTCATTTCAACCAATATTGCAGCCAAGTCTTCTTTAAATCTATTCTCCTCTGGATAGTTATCGATAAGCTGTTGATACGTCACACGTGCGATATCGTAACGTTTCCATTCCCAGTGCAAAACACCTTTGGCAACGTCTGAGATCCGTTTTTGGCTTGCATCAGATGACACACTCTTCATCTGGCTAACCATTTCTGATGCCTTTTGAAATTTTAAATCTGATATTTTGGGGTATTCATCAGCAAGAAATGCTGCATACCTCCGAAGACAGTTGTAGTAGCCATTGAGAACGTTCCAGTTTTGAGATTGGGAACTCATCGCACGCTCATATAGTTTCTCTGCGGCCTCGTAGTTCTGTAACTGTCTTTGGACGTCTCCAGCATTCACCATTATTTCTATATTATTCGGATCAAGTTTCAGTGCAGGGCCATAAGACTCAATAGCTTCCACCAAGAAATTCCTTTTCTTGGCAATATCACCATTCAAAATAAACAAGTCTCTAATTGGAAAGTATTCGGCCAATTCGCTTGATCTGAACAGGTCATTAACCAAGGTATAGGCATTTTTAAGATCGCCATCCTCATATTTTTTTCTGGCTAATGCGAGTGTTGTAGTGAACTGCTGCTTCCTATCAGAAAAAGCGCCAGCAACTATTTGGTGTTTTGCTGTTGCCGGATTAAATTCCAAGAGATTGGCAAAGAAACCCACTGAAACAACAACTACCTCGACTATCAACACTTTGAAAAGTGTCTTCTGCTGATCTTGGTCAATGAACCTTGCCCAACCTACCAAGGATAGGCTGGTCACTATTGCTGTAAATACAAACACAGCAACAAGTGAGTATGCCAAGATTAATTTTAGGAATTCGATATCCATATCCAAGTCTCTAGAAAAACTTAACACTTATTAAGCTCGGACAAAGAACTGCCTTAAGCGGACTTTCTCGGTTGCTGTTTTGGCCAACCGCTAAGGCCGAGTTGCCGTCCTGGCAGGTCACGGCCAAAGCGGTCAATTCAAATTCTAGCTATCACAGACTGCTTACACATACTTTCGGACGATTTCTATGGGCACTATGGCTTAAGCGTGGTGAGCAAATTCACCAAACGGTGCATATCTGTATACGGTTCGCTCCCATCATGCGCGGTTGATTTCTGCGCCAAGTCATCAGCACGTTGAGAGGCCCCCTCCAAGTATTGGCACGTCTGCGCATAGTACCCCTCCTGCCCTTTGTCGTAATTCAGCAGATGCTGACGCAAGCGTTGGCAAACCTCCGTCCGATGCAATGGTGCATGCACATCCTCGAAATGCAGTAACAGCCATAGCTCGAAGCATGGAACGGAGGCGATGGCTTCAAATCTGACCGCCTTATTCAGGTCGTTACGAAGCTTGCCATTCAGCGCGGCAGCCTTGCTCAGAGCGTTGTGGTAGGTCTCGTGATCGTCACGGTCGAACACGGCATACACTTGCTCAAAGGCGCGCATCTGGATTTTTTTGTCCTCATCCCCATTCACAAATAAGTGTTCAGCGTACTCAACGATCTTGATCGGCGAGGTGCCATATTGGCTGTGTTGCACCTGTACATTGGCGGTTTGCAGCCGATATAGGGAGCGTATTTCCCCTAGATATAACGGCTCAGTCTTACTGCCCTCGGTGACAACAAGAATCCGGTCGTAGCTTGCACGTTTTCCCTCCCTACGGGCAAGTTGTGCCGCTTGGCGATGTTTGGGTTGGTTATCCTTTCCCATGAATCCAGCCCATCAGCCTGCCGCCTGAGTGGGCGGCACGGGTTCATCAAAGAAGGGCACAGCGCCGTAACGGCCTATCAAGTATCCCTTCTCCCAAGCCTCGGTTTCACGCGGACTGAAGTCAGAGAGCGGATACAGGTGCGAGGCTTGATCCCGATCCTTCTCGGTAAACCAGATTTGGTCGCGACGGAACAGAGTGCGGTCAAGCAACGAGGTGTCATGCGTGCTGAAGAGCAATTGAGCGCCTAGCGGATTTAGCTCCGGCTGATGGAACATGGATACCAAACGGCGAACCAGCAATGGATGCAAACTGCGATCTAGTTCATCCACAATCAGAATCCGCCCGTTCTTGAGCACATCCAGCACCGGCGCTATTAATGTGTATAAGCGCTGTGTTCCCTCAGACTCTTCGTGCAATTCAAAGGTGGCAGAGCCGTGTTCGGACTGATGAACAAATTGCGGCATGACAATTTCACGCTCTTCACGAGAGAATTGTGGGCCCTCTGGCCCAATCAGGAACTGATGCTGGAAGCCTGAGCGTGACACACTTACGACATCGCTGATGCTGATATCTGCCGAGGCAAGAAAATCACGCACTGCTCGCTTACCTACATCAGTTTGAAGCAACTGGGTGGTCAAATCCGGCAATGGCGACAAACCTGCGCCAAAATACACAGGCTGTTCTACCAACCAGCGAAAAATCGGCCCCAGTAGTTCGCTGTTGAGTTGTGCTGCAGTAGAAAGGAATAATGCATTGGAACGAGTCGTTTCTTGCCATAGCTTACGCTGTCCGGTCAGGTGGGTACTGAATTCGTATTCGTAGCTTTTCGATTTTTCATCATAACTGCGACTGAACCACTGTTGTGGCTTTGGGGAACGATAAACGAGTAGCCATTCGTCTACGATCCTTTCAGGTGTGAGGGTGAAACCGTATTGATGTCTCACCCCGCCCAGCAGAAAGGTGATTTCAAACTCGGATGTTTGCTTCGCATATTCCTTGTCCAGCCGAAACGACTGGACGTTGAACGTTTGCCCAGGCTGCATGGTTGCCGATTCAGCCACAACGGCACGCATATAGAATAGCGCTTGAAGCAATGTTGATTTTCCGCTGGCATTGGGGCCATAAATCACGGCACTACGCAATACGTTTGGCAGACTCGGTATGCCAGTTGAGGCCAGATGAGTCTCAGCCAGCTTTTTGTCTTTGGAAGCAACAAAGCTTAGAGCGACCTCATCTCTAATGGAACGGTAGTTCCGAGCCCTAAATTCGATCAGCATGATTGCCTTAATTATTAAAATGAGCATCCATTATGATAAATTCGCGCAAAAAGTAAACTTATTTTTGCATCGCAATGCGACACCATGCTTTCAAATGAATCCTAAATGTCCACATAGATTAGCTAGTTAATCCACAAGGTAGCGCCTTTCACTCAGTTACAGATGGAGTGACAATCCACTAAGAGTTGGCATTGCATATCAGCCCGGCAGACGGTCTAGTCTCACCAATGTTAGAGAAAAGTGCGCCATGGTATTCATGGGCATCGACATGCCGCTGTTTCTTTTCTACTAAGATTCAGCGCGGGACGACCGCTGTAGCTCTGCATTCAGGAATCTGACACGGAAGTGCTCCACTTCCGCCTTCAAGCCCTGCATTCGAGTACGAATGGCATCGCTGCATCGCCGTGCCCCCTGCAAGACATCCTCGGGGACAGACTCTTCTGCAGACATCACTGAGGTCATAGCTGCGCTCATGAACGCATTGATTGCGCAGAACTCGGCAAGGCCATCAGAAATATGGATGATTTCTCCTTCCAAGGACATCTCATCCAGTGCAGGGCATATCG
>JAACTI010000573.1 GCA_009993495.1 Deltaproteobacteria bacterium
TAACCTATACCCTGTATGCGATCACCAGGCATCGGTTGATTTTCAGCGTGCCCCTGTGTTGTTTTGGTTTGTTTCGTTATATGCTGCTGGTCAAGCGCGGCGCCAGCGGGGATCCGACCGATTCCCTGTTGCGTGATCCGGTGATGTTTGCGGTTGGTTTGATATGGGCGATCATGGTCGGGGTTGCTACCTATGCCTGAGGTTGTTGCTTTGCCCGCAGACAAAATCTTTGACCACAAGTGAATCCGGATAAAACCGGGTTTCTCAGCAAGAAAGAACCACCGCCACTGTTTTATGACGCGTTTTTATTGGCATCAACATACAAGGGATTGAGATGAAAGATGCGTAAATTCCAATCCTTACCACCGGATATTCTAAACCGTCTTGACCTTTTGGCTGAAGCGCTGTCGGCTCACGATCAGGTTGTTTTTGCCTATCTGTTCGGCGGTTTGGCGACGGGCACCGTTAAGCCCCTGTCCGATGTCGATATCGCTGTCTGGGTGAACAGTGCACAATCCATCGCCGAGACCAAACTGGATCTAATCGGGGTGATTGCCAAAACTCTCGGAACGGACGAATTTGATCTGGTCATTCTCAACTCGGCTTCACTGAGCCTGGCTGGGCGAATCTTGCGCCAACGCCGCGTTTTAGTCGACAAGGATCCACAACAGCGGCACCTTTTTGAATCTTTGACGAATCGTAAATTTTTTGATTTCAGCCGCAAAGAAGAGGCGCTTTTGCGCCGAAGGTTTCCTGATGGTCGATGATGTTCTGGTTTTGAAAAAGCTGGCGTCCCTCGCTGAATATGCTTCTCAGTTGAAAGAGTTTGCCGGTATTTCCGTACAGGACTATCGGCTGGACTGGAAAGTGCAGCGCATTGTCGAGCGCACACTGCAGATGATGATTGAAATTTGCGCCGATATCGCCAATCATATCATCGCCGATCAGTGTTTGCGTCTGCCCCAAACCTATGCGGAAACTTTTCAGATTTTGGGAGAAAATGGCATACTTCCACTCGAGAAAAGTCAGGTCATGGAAAAAATGGCGAAATTCAGAAATATTGTTGTTCATCAGTATGAAACGGTTGATGCCGAAATTGTCGTAATGATTTTAAAGAAACATCTTGGTGATTTTGAAGAATTCAGCTTCGCTGTCAGGA
>JAACTI010000082.1 GCA_009993495.1 Deltaproteobacteria bacterium
GGGTCGGTGGCAAAAGCGCGTTCGTAAGCCTGGAGCAAACTACCGCCAAGGGCGACACCACAGGGATTGGCGTGCTTGACAATGACACAGGCCGGGCCTTCATTAAACTGCTTGACACATTCGAGGGCGGCGTCGGTATCACCGATATTGTTGTAGGAGAGTTCTTTGCCCTGCACCTGTCGCGCGGTGGAAATTGAGGCTTCGCCGCGCTTTTTCTCGACATAAAAGGCGGCCTGTTGATGCGGGTTTTCACCATAGCGCATGGCTTGCGCCTTATTATATTGCAAGCTGAGAGTCGGCGGAAACTGGGCATATTCGGGGGCAATTCTGCTGCCCAGCCAGTTGGAAATTGCCCCGTCGTAGGCGGCGGTATGTTGGTAAACCTTGACCGCCAGACGGAAATTCGTTTCGCTGGAGACCGCCCCCGCGGCCTGCTGCATTTCGTCGATCAGGGGCGCATAATCGGCGGGATCCACCACAACAGTTACTGAACGATTGTTTTTGGCAGCGCTGCGCAGCATGGTGGGGCCACCAATGTCGATATTTTCAATTGCATCTTCCAGGAGGCAATCCGGTTTGGCGACTGTTTCCTCAAAGGGATAAAGATTGACCACGACCATATCGATATTTTCGATGCCGTGGGCAGCCATGGTTGCGACATGTTGCGGATTATCGCGCAGGCCCAACAACCCCCCGTGAACTTTGGGATGCAGGGTCTTCACGCGGCCATCAAGCATTTCCGGAAAGCCGGTATATTCAGCGACATCCATCACCGGCAATCCGGCTTCGCGCAGCAGCTGCGCCGTTCCACCAGTCGAAAGTATTTCAACCCCGAAACCACAGAGGTTCCTCACCAGCTCAACCACTCCGGCTTTATCTGAAACCGAAACCAGCGCCCGTTTGATCTGTGCCATAGATTTATTATCCTTCCGGAAAAGCTGCCAGCCGCCAGCCGACGGGTGATCAAAATAAGAAATAACAATGGACAGCCTGGGCTGCCCACTAAACTTGAAGAGGAATATTGCGCCTGATACTCCAGCGGCACGAGGTTCTTTTCTTAACACAAAGCCGCAATGGCGGGCAAGGCTTTTTCAGCGACTCAGCCAACTGCCACCGGCAGATAATGCCTGGGCACGCGCTGACTGATGCGACAGAAGACTTCATAGCTGAGGCCGGCGGTTTTTTCGGCCCAGCTTTCGGCAGTGATTGTCTGGTGGCCATCCGTGCCAAGGAGCACCACGCGATCTCCAACCTGAGCATTTTCAACCTGACTGACGTCGAGCATGATCCAGTCCATACAGACCCGACCGACAACCGGCACCTTGTGGCCACACACCAGGGCCTCGCCGCAGTTGGAAAGCAGACGATTATAGCCATCGGCGTAGCCGATGGGCAGAGTTGCGATGCGACGGGTCGAAGGGGTGTGAAAACTATGGCCATAGGAAATACCGCTGGCAGCGGGCAATTCGCGCAGCACCGCAATCTGGCTGACCAGGGACATGACCGGGCGTAAATCCAGACCCGAATTTTCCGGAGCAGCGGGATAACCCCCATAAAGCATGATCCCCGGTCGTACCATGCTTGCTTCGGGCAATGGCCCATCGCAGAGACCGGCGCTGTTGCAGAGATGAAGAGCGGACGGCAGCAGATCGGCGGCCTTAAAGTGAGACACGATCGCGCGAAAACTCTGGTGTTGCTGGAAAGTTACCGGCGAGTCGGGGTCATCGGCACAGGCCAGGTGAGACATCAGACCAGCGAACTTCAGGCGGCGGGTTTGACGCAGGCGCGTTATCACTTCAGGCGCCTGACTGGGGAAAAAACCCACGCGCCCCATGCCGGTATCGAATTTAAGATGGACACTCAGGGCGCGGTTCAAGGCCGCGCTAACCCTATCCAGCCGCTCAAGATCAGCCAGGCTGAACACCGCTACCGCCAGATTATGGGCAAAAAACTGCGCTTCCTGGCCGGGGTAGCAGCCACCAAGCACGAGAATTTCACCCGTTAAACCGGCAAAGCGCAGCTCCAGAGCCTCTTCAAGGGTCGCAACCGCAAAATGGCAGACGCCCGCTTTCGCCAGGGCACGGCTGACCGGGACAGCGCCATGACCGTAGGCATTGGCCTTAACCACGGCGAGAATTTTTTGGCCCGCCGCGCAGCGTGCCCGCGCCTGCCCCAGATTGTGCACTAAGGCCGTCAAATCAATCTCCGCCCAGGTTGGCCGCGCAGGAAATTCCACTAAAAACCTTTCTGAGGGAAGCCGATTGCCCTCAAGCATCAGAAAAAGGGCAAGGCCCGGTAGCCCATGGCCAGGATCAGGGTTCCACTGATGCAAATAGCTAAATAAAGGGCCAGTACGCGTTTTTTAAACATGGCAATAAACAGGGCCATAACGGGCAGGGCCGTGACTGGGCCGCCCACCAGCAAGGCGATGCCCGCGCCCCTGGAGAGCTGAATGCCCTCGCCAAATTCGGGGGAAACAAAACCATAAAGCATGGCCGCGGCGGTGACCTGGGGTAAATGGAGGGGAATGGTGGCAAAGGTCAGGGCAAAGATCGGCAGCAATCCCTGCCCTTCAAGAATTGAAGAAACCCAGGCAGTGGGAATGAACTGAACCGCTAAGACCTCGATAAACACACCCAGCAAGGCGAACTTGCCAATCTTGAACATGCCTTCCCAAAATTTGGCGAGAAAAACCAGAAGCTTATTGTGCGTGCAGCGATTAACGCGGTGGGAAAGCTGTTTGCCGCAATCGCAACGTAATTCTTCGACCGGATAATCGGGATCGTGGAAATCACCGCTGGGGAGGGTATTTTTGAAAATAACCTCTTCGGTAAATCCGTAGCGCCGTAGAAACAGGGTGACATATCCGGCGAACAGGCCAAATAAAACGGCACTGACCACCACGGTATTTGCCCACAGAGGGCCCAGTTCCCAACTGAGGAGGGTATAACCGGCCGGACTCATCAGCGGCGAGGTAATCAACAGGGCCATGGCCGGAGCCAACGGTAATCCCGCAACCAGCAGCGAAATAACCAGCGGCAGCGTTGCGCAGGCACACAGGGGGCTGATGACGCCCAGCAGAGTAGCCAACACAATGGCATAAGCACCGAAACGTGTCAGGGCATGGCGTATTTTAACGTGCCACTTCATAGTGCGAACAATGGCCTCCAAAAACACCCCAATGGCCAGATAAGGTAAGATATAAATAAATTCAGACCAGAGCCCCAAACCAAGCTCGGCAATAACTTTCCCCGCATTTTCCATAACCGTGTTCCCTTAAGGGTTGAGAAGGTTTCCTGCCGCAAAAATTGCTGGCGCAGACGGTTTTTTGCCGTGATTCCGCCAGCAGTCGCGTCCAAGGATACCGACGCGCGGCTGTCGGCACAGGCACAGCAAAAGATGTGCCCGAAAAACCTGTCGGTGTGGGCAGAAAAATACCGCGACCCCCCAACTTCTCCAAGACATTTTTGATCAGGGTGCTATACTGCTGCAATCCGGGCCTGGCAACGACCGGAAATTGACTTTCCCCTGGAGGATCAGTGATGGATTACAAAATTAAAAATCGGGTACGCGAGCAATTTGGCCGTGCCGCTTTGGAATATGTTCATTCCAACGCCTTCACCGGGGGCAAGGATCTGGAACTGGCGGCGGAATTATTAAAGCCCTGCCACGATGACAATATGCTTGATGTTGCCTGCGGCGGCGGCCATACCGCGCTCTATTTTGCCCCCATGGTTCGCCAGGTAGTGGCTTCCGATCTGACGATGCAGATGCTGAAAAAAGCCCAGGAGCACATTGCCGAAGAAGGTGGCGTTGACAACGTTATCTTTCGCGAAGCCGACGCCGAGGATCTCCCTTTCGCCGCCGGCTCCTTCACCTTATTGACCTGCCGCATTGCCCCCCATCATTTTCCCGATGTGCCACGGGCGCTCAAAGAATTTCACCGGGTTCTGCGCCGTGGGGGGCGCATGGTCATTATCGACACTCTGCTGCCGACGGATCCTGAGATTGCCGAATTTCACCAAAAGATGGAAAAAATGCGCGACCCAACCCACATCAATGCTTTCACCGAAGAAGACTGGCGGCAAATGATCGGCGATGCGGAATTGATTCTGCATGAAACCAGAATTCTGCCCAAGCAACATGATTTTCAGGACTGGGCGCGCCGCGCCGG
>JAACTI010000083.1 GCA_009993495.1 Deltaproteobacteria bacterium
CAAGGTCATCCAGACCCGGAACAACTACGACCTGAACGTGATGAACGGTGCCATCGGTTATGTGGTCGATGTCCTCGCGAACGGCACCCTGGTCATCGACTTCGACGGTATGCCGGTGGAACTGGAGAAGGGTTCGCCCGACCTGCAGGATCTGCAGCTTGCCTATGTGCTCACGATCCACAAAACCCAGGGGTCCGAGTTTCCCTGCGCCGTGGTCGTGGTTCACAAGGCCCATTCCTTCATGCACCACCGCAATCTGCTCTATACCGGGGTGACTCGCGCCCGACGCACAACCATTGTTCTGGGTGACCACTGGGGTATTCAGAACTGCGCAAAACGCTGCCAGGTTGACGACCGCAGAACCTTCCTGCCCCTGTTCCTGGATGCCGCTCAACATGCGGGGGCCGAATGAGCATGAGCGGAACGGATAACGTCAGGGAATATTATCGGCTCATCACCGAGATGGACATTGGTGATGTGGCTCGCGAGCTCCTACCTGGACGGATCACCCAGGAGTCAGGGCAGCGCCTGATGTGCGATTGCCCCAACCATCAAAGCCAGTCGCGTCTCTCGCTGCACGTGATGCTGGACAAGCAAGGCTGGTACTGCTTCGGCTGCGGCGTGGGCGGTGACGTGCTTCAGCTTGTGGAGTTCATTCAGTCGGGTACTGTGACCGCCGGAGAATCGGGACCGATGCCGGACAGCCACCGCCAGGCCCGGGATTACCTCGCCAAGAAGGCTGGCTTGCCGCCACTGTCGCGTTACGGTCTCAGCCAGGAACGTCTGGCCCAAACGGAGGCCGACCGCGCCTTCGAGTTGCGAGTCAAGGATGCGCTGACCGGCCTGGCCAGGATCTATCACGCCCGGCTCAAGGAGTCTCCGGAGGTTCTCGATTGGCTGAAGTCCAAGTACGCCCTGAACGACGAGACCATCGACGATCTCCTGATCGGCTACGCGGATAACGAATCCGGCGTGGTCGCCCAATTGACGGGTGGCACGGACGGTTTCTCGAAGCGTGAGCTCACCGCCACCGGCTCGTTTCGCCCGACCAGCCAGGACGGCCTGACGCCGTTCTTCGAACGCCGGATCGTCTTCCCGTACTGGAGCCGAGGGCGCGTCGTGTTCATGATCGGCCGCAAGACCCCGTGGACCCCGGACGTCAACTGGGAGCAAGGGAAATACAAGAAACTGCCAGTTCACGACGAACACCAGCGGCCCTACGTCGCAGACTTCATCAACAACGCACTGCTGTTCAACGAGGACTGTCTGCTGGCCAGGCCAGGCAAGGTCATCATCACTGAGGGGGTGACCGATTGTCTGGCGCTGATGCAACTGGGATTGCCAACCGTTTCCCCGGTCACCGTCCGTATTCGGGCTGCCGATTGGGAACGATTGATCCCGAAGCTGCGAGGTGTGGAGACCGTCTATATCTGCCAGGACAACGAACTCTCTCAGGCCGGTCTCAAAGGGGCGCTGCAAACCGCACGCACTTTGGCCGAACACAAGATCGACACTCGGCTGGTGACGCTGCCGTTGTCGGAAACGCAGATTGCTGCCCGGCAGCAACTTACCGAATGCTTCGATCTGACTGCGAGCGTAGGCCCGAAGGAGCTGGCCAAGCTCCTGGTAGGCCGCACAGCCGATGAAATTCAGACGGCGGAAGCGCTTTTGTCCACCGCTAAGATTGACGTTAACGACTATATCGCCGCCGGACACACCCGAGAGGATTTCGAGCGCCTGCTTGTGGAAGCCTGCACGCCCATCGAGTTTGGAGTGCGCTCACTACCAGCAGAAGTCCCGGAAGAGGATCGCAATCGACTGCTCGAGCCGATCCTTGGGGAAATCTCCGAACAGTCGCCGCTGGAACAAAGCCGTCTGCTGAAGCTGGTGCAGGAGCGTATCGGCGGCGGTATCTCCATGGCCACCCTGAAGGAACAGATCCGAGCCATCCAGAAGGACCGCAAGGTCGAGTTCAAGAACGAGAAAAAAAAGGCCAAGCGGATGTCTGGCGCGATGCCCGGCTCTTGTCGTGCCCGGGTCGACGAGGTTCTGATCGATACCGAACTGGAGAACGGCGCACCCGACTACACTCTGGCGGCTGAGGCAGCCTACGACTGGTTCAACGCCAACGGTGCGCAGTTCTTTCATACCCTCCCGGGCGAGCCTTTTATGTATTTCGACAATGCCATTTACTGGATGGACTCGCCGGATCGAGGACGCAAGCGGCATTATGCGGCGATGCTCTACAAGCACACTGGCATGGTTCCGACCACGGGCGGCGGCAGGACCTTTTTCGAGGTTTTACCCAGCCTTGCCATGATCCGTGGGCAAGTTAGAGACCACTTTTCCTGGCTGCACACAGACGTCGCCTCATACACGGTCTATTTCAATCTGAACAATCCAGAGCACGAGATCGCTAAAATCACCCCGGACGAAATCCGGATTATGAAGAATGGCGGGAACGAAGACGGCATTATCCTTGACGGCTCCCGCAAGATGAAGCCGCTGAAGTTTCTGCCGGACGCCGACCTCGAAGAGGCGGATAAGCTCCTGGTTGATCTGCTGGTCGGCAACATGACCTGCCCGCAGGGGGATCGGTTTCTGATCCTCTCTTGGTTGTCTTGCTTTCTGCTGATCGACTTTGCCGGGACGCGTCCCATGACCCGTTTCGAAGGCTCGGCCGGTTCGGGCAAGACCACCGCCAGCAAAATCACCTCGACACTGCTCTACGGCGAGCCCCAGCACAAGAAGGCCACCGACGCGGCGAACTACACCGACGGCTCGCAGAACCCGCTCATCGTCCTCGACAACATCGAGGTCAAGCAGATGACCGAGGATCTGACCACTTTCATGTTGACCAGCATCACCGGCATCGCCAAGGAGAAACGCAAGAGCGGCACAGACAGCGAGACCATTACCGAGCGCACCAAGTGCCTGCTGAACACCACTGGCATCGAACCACTGTGCGGTGAACTATCCGAGATCCTGTCGCGCTCCTTTGTCATCAATTTCGATCTGGCCAACCAGGCCAGTGACTGCTTCCTGGAATCGGAGGTCATTTCGGCCATTCAACAGAACCGGGATCTGATCATCTCTGCCATCATGAAGCGCACCAGCCATGTGCTGGCAATGATCCAGAAGGGAGCACAAAAACAGGTCATGCGATTGCTGCACCGAGCCATGCCGACCCATGGCAAACGGCGCTGCAATGACTATCTGAGCCTGATGTATCTCATGATGCTTGCAGGTTCCGAAGAACGGGAGGTAACGGCCGGGCTCGAGGAGCTCAGCCCGCTGTTTATTGAACAGATCCACTCCATCAACGATACCAGTCAGGAGATGGCGAGGGAGTCCAATCCTATCGCGACGGCGCTGGCCTCGCTCTTCCATTCGTATCGGAACGCGGTGGACCTCGACGAGAAGGCCCGTTATGGCGAGGATGACCGAGCCAACCACGTCGTCGGGTTCATCGAGCGTTACCAGGTACGGTTCGAAAACGAGAACACCATGGAGCCACTATCAGCGGGACGACTACTGGCCGCGCTGCGCAGGGTCGGCCGGGAGTTCAACCTCGAGTTTGAGTACAAAAAGCCCGCCCAGCTCGGACGGCGAATCAATAACGACCTGGATGTTATTCGGGATGCCGGATTCATAATTGACCCTCGGCGTAACGCCCATACCAAAAACTTCGAGTACCGCATTAGCTCAAAAGGTGTTTAACGAGATATTTTCTCTTTAACATTGACTTTCAGGCCGACTATGCCTATATTGAGGGCATGATAAAGCGAATATTTCACTTTAGGAGGCGGTAAGATGATAGTCAGTTTCTCACTCGAAAACTGGATGTCTTTCCGCAACCAGGTCACCTTTTCGATGGTTGCCAGCAGGGAGCGCCAGCATGGAGACAGAGTTCCCAAGCTTGGTAAATACCAAACGAGGGTTCTTCCGGTTGCGGCAATTTATGGCGGTAATGCGTCGGGCAAGACCAATTTTTTTAAGGCACTGAGTTTTGCCAAAGCATTGGTCGTCAAAGGAACTCAGCCTGACAGCCTGATTCCTGTCGAGGTCTTTCGATTGGACGCCAAAGGAGCGGAGCAGCCTTCGCGCTTTGCCTTTGAGTTGCTTATCGACGAGATCATTTACGAGTTCAGCTTCGCGGTAACCCGCAAGGCTATCCTGGAAGAAAAGCTGGTGGTGATCACGAGCACCAG
>JAACTI010000574.1 GCA_009993495.1 Deltaproteobacteria bacterium
CGATCAGGGCCGAGAGGTGGGCCCTGACCGATCTTTTAAGGGCTGAAAGGTCATACCCCCCTTCCAGAGCGGAGACGATCCGGCCATGGGCATGCCTTTCGGCAAGGCGGACCAGGCTTTCCGTCATCCCGCTGAAACCCTTTTCGGTTACCTGCATTCCTGCGAGGGGGTCATCCTTGTGGGCATCAAAGCCTGCGGATATCAGGATCAGATCAGGGGCAAAGTCGGAAGCCGCAGGGATCAGGACTTTTTCAATGGCCTCCAGATATTCCCGGTCTCCGCTTCCGGCCGGTAGAGGATGATTGAGCGTAAAACCGGCTCCCTCCCCTTCTCCTGTTTGATTCCGGCTCCCGGTCCCGGGATAATGGGGATACTGGTGGATGCTGAAATAAAGAACCGAGGGATCGTTATAAAAAGCGCTCTGTGTCCCGTTCCCGTGATGCACATCCCAGTCAACGATTAAAATTTTTTCCAGACCATGTTTCATCTGTGCATACCGGGCGGCCACGGCCACATTGTTGAACAGGCAGAACCCCATGGCATGATCTCGCTCTGCATGATGTCCCGGAGGGCGGACCGCGCAAAACGCATTGTTCACTTCACCTTTGATCACCGCATCCACCGCGGCCAGGAGACCGCCGGCGGCGAGGCGGGCCTCTTCATAGGATTCCGGAGAGATAAACGTATCGGGGTCGAGCGCACGGATTCCCGAGGCCGAGGCCTCCTGGACCTGCAGGATATACAACCGATCATGGACCTCCGAGAGCTCTTCGATCTCAGCCTTTCTCGGTTGAAGCCTCATGAGATGCGGATGCAGATCCGTATTATGAAACAGATCCTCGACCACCGTCAGCCGCTTTGCCGATTCCGGATGCGCGCCGGTATCATGCCGGTACCCGGAGACCAGGAATCCTGTTTTGTTCATCATCCCTCCGTTCATCAAACAAAGTAAAACAAAACGGAACCGCTGTCAATTCTGTTGTCACCGGAGGATCTTGCTGGTAAAGTATTAACGGTCTCATAATTGTATTGACGAGTAGAAACCCCCTCACCTTTATCCTCTCCCCCGACAACGGGGGAGAGGGAGGGGTGAG
>JAACTI010000084.1 GCA_009993495.1 Deltaproteobacteria bacterium
CTGTTCGGAATTACGCATGATGCCGATTTCAGCAGTCATCGCCGAACCGGCTCTGCCTATCACCATAAGTGCCGCAGTGACCGGACCCAGCTCACGAATCAGGCTGAGAGCGACAGCCGAACCCAGCAAACCCTCTGAACCAAATTTGCGCAGGGTGTAGTAGCCCTGGAGAGCCAGAACCATCCCGGTAAAAAGTCCGGTGAAAAAAATCACGAAAACCGAACGTGCGCCAATAAAATTTATTTGGCGAACAACCGGTAAAACTCGATAAGGTGGCGTTAGTATCCGCCACAGACACTGGGCAAGAAAAAGCCCCATGCGCCCAGCCTGTTCCAAGTAGTAAAGGGTGTAATCCCCCAGTTTTTCCAACAGTATCACCATAACCGGCGTCACTCCATTAACCCGTTGTGAACTTTTCTGCGGCCAGCAGATAAGGGGAACTTTGACGATTCCAAGGAGTCAGGCACAAGACGGAAAAGCCTTTTGCGTCGAGCCGACCAAAAAAAGTTTCCACCGCTTCTGCCTCTTCCGCCCCGCCGGCATGGCCCGGATAAACAACTACCGTCAGACGTCCTCCCGGAGCAAGAATTTCCGCGGCGCAGACTAAAGCCTTCACCGTACTTGAGGCCCTGGTCACCAGAGCTTTGTCGCCGCCGGGTAAAAAACCGAGGTTGGCGATGATCGCCTTAGGAGCCAGAGGGCACCAGGCTTTGACTCCGGCGTGATCGTCTCGCACCAGACTCACACCCGGACTCAACGCCTGGGGCTCAAACAACTGACGGCACCAGATACCATGATCAGACAAACGTTTCAAGCACTGATCAAGGGCCTGCTGCTGCACATCAAACGCAAGCACGCAACCAGACTGACCCACCTGTTGCACAAGGAAGAGTGTATCACAACCATTACCCGCTGTCAGGTCAAGAGCCATATCGCCCGGGCGAAGGACTTCGGCCAGCAGCTGCTGGGCGCGACCGACAATATGCGTCAAAGCAAAGGGTATCATTTACCCTCACCCGCCCCGGACTTTGAGTTTGGCATCCATCAGCTGACGATGGGAAAGGCCGATCAGGCTGCTCAATTGACGCATGATGGCTTCTTCCCTGGCATCCAATTGACCGTCGGCAAAAGTCATCTGCCAAAAGACTTCAATCAGGGCCTCTTTTTCGGTCTGACTGAAATTGTGGTTGATCAAACGGGTGTAACGATGCAGATCTACACTGCGGCGCTGTGCCTTTTGCGCCAGTTCCAGCAATTCCTGACGCGCATCATCATCCAAGGAAAAATGTTCTTCCAGCACCTGGCTTACCAGCTGTTTTTCGTTGGCAGAAAAATCACCGTCAGCATAAGCCAGTTCAAGCAGCAAAACGGCCGCGGCCAAAGAAATACGCTCAAGTGGTTTCTCCGAAGTTGGTGGACTTGAAAAAAGATGTAGTATTTTTTTCAACATGCAAAAAAGTTCCTTACAGCGGGAGAAAAGTCAAAGACATCACCCCTGGAATTGACGGCCTAACAGCATACCTGTGGCGACAAAAATCAGGCAAAGGACAATATTCAAGAAAATATTAGCCCCCGCCTGTACCAGGTTGCCTTCTTCTATCAGCTTCAAGGTTTCATAGGAAAAGGTCGAAAAGGTGGTGAACCCTCCGGTAAAACCAACCATTAAACCCAGCCTGACCGATGCGGGCAAAAACGAAGCATGCAGACTAAAAGCATTGAGAAAACCCAGCAGAAAAGAGCCCCCGGTATTAACCAGCAAAGTTCCATAAGGCATGAATCGACCCAAAAATTCGAAGGACCAACCGGTCACCAAATAACGTGAAATACAACCCAGACCACCAAAAATACCAATGAGTAAAATTTGCATTAAATGAACCTGCGTACGAGAAGAGTGATAATCGGGGCGCATTATCGCGTTAAAAGAGAAAGTCTGTCAATTTTCATGCAAGCACAAAAAGACCGATGCCCCGTGAGTTTTCCGTGTGTTTGATGGGAAACTCGCGTAGGATGCACTCAAAAACTGCAAAAAAATGCCAGAGGAACGCTGTGAGACAAAGAAACGCCGATTTTCACACCACCAGCCTGCACGAAGAACGTCTCACAGCCGTGATCGAGGCCCTTCTGGCCAAAGGTTGCACATCGGTGCTAGACCTTGGCTGCGGAGCAGGCCATTTACTGCTCCGATTGGCCGCGCAGCCACAGTTTGAAAAAATAATGGGAGTAGATCAATCGGGAGTGGCTCTGGCAGAAGCACGCGCGTTGCTGGCTTGCTCGCAAGATCAAAGGGCCAAAACCCGAGTGTCACTGCTCCAGTCATCTTTCACCGCCTTTATTCCGGAAATGACCGGTTTTGACGCGGCGGCCATGGTCGAAACCATCGAACACATTGAGCCCCGCCGCCTGTCGGCGGTCGAGCGCGGCGTTTTTGGCACGCTTCAGCCCCAAACCATTGTCATAACAACCCCCAACCGCGAATACAACCGTCTGCATGGTCTCCCTGAGGGCACTTTGCGCCATGCAGATCATCAGTTCGAATGGACTCGCGCCAAATTCACGGCCTGGGCCACCGGAGTGGCACAACGCCAAGGTTATCAGGTTGATTTTGCCCCGATCGGCACATACCACCCTCGTTACGGCAGTTCAACCCAAATGGCCATCTTTTCAAAAAAGGCACCTCCGGGTATTGCCCGTAAACCGGAACCCGGCGGTTGTAAAACAGGTTGAAATCTGGAAAACTGCACTCAATATCGTGCATTGGTGCATTGACCCTTTCAATTCACTTGCACGTTTTCTATCGTTTTGATATAGATCTCCGAAAACAATTTACCAGTAAAGTGATTGGGTATTAAAATTCTAAAAACACTTAGCGGACAAGGAGAACCCCCATGACAGAAGAAAGCAAATACCATGACGGCACCCTGGCCCTGCATGCCGGCCAGGTTCCTGACCCGACCACCAATGCGCGTGCAGTGCCAATTTATCAGACCAGTTCCTACACCTTCAATTCGGCGGAACATGCGGCAAATTTGTTTTCCCTTAAGGAAATGGGGAATATCTATACCCGGCTGATGAACCCAACCACCGATGTTCTCGAAAAGCGTCTGGCCGAGCTTGATGGCGGCGTGGGTGCACTGGGCCTTGCTTCGGGATCTGCGGCGGTGACTCTGGCTATTTTGAACCTGGCGCGTGCGGGTGAAAACATTGTTGCCAGCAGCAATTTATATGGCGGAACCTATAACCTGTTCCACCATACCTTCAAGCGCATGGGCATTGAGGTGCGATTTGTCGACACCGCTGATCTGAGCCAAATTGAAGGGGCGATTGATGCCGATACTAAAGCCCTTTACACCGAAACCATCGGCAACCCCAAAAACAATGTTGACGATTTTGAAGCTCTGGCCAAGATCGCTCACGACCATGGCCTGCCCTTTATTGTCGACAATACGGTGGCCACGCCCTTGCTTTTTAAACCGATGGAACATGGTGCAGATATTGTGGTGTATTCACTGACCAAGTTTATTGGCGGGCATGGCACGAGCATCGGTGGGGCGGTGGTTGACAGCGGCAACTTCGACTGGTCAAACGGGCGTTTTCCTGAATACACCAGCCCCGATCCGAGCTATCATGGGCTGATTTATCACGAAGCCCTGGGGAAATTAGCCTATATTCTGAAAATGCGTCTGACCCTGCTGCGTGACCTGGGTCCCTGCCTGTCACCAACCAATGCTTTCTATTTCCTGCAAGGGCTCGAAACCCTGCACCTGCGGATGCCGCGCCATTGCGAAAATGCCCTGAAAGTTGCGCAATTCCTGGAAAGCCATCCCCTCGTTTCCTGGGTTAATTACCCGGGTCTGGAAAGCCACAAAGATTATGCTAACGCCCAGCGTTATCTGCCCAAGGGACAGGGAGCAATCCTCGGTTTTGGTATCAAGGGCGGGATCGAGGCCGGTAAGAAATTTATCGACAGCGTCAAGCTGGCCAGCCATCTGGCAAATATCGGCGATGCCAAAACCCTGGTCATTCATCCGGCTTCGACAACCCACCAGCAGTTGACCGCCGAGCAGCAACTGGCGGCCGGAGTGACCCCTGACTACATTCGGGTGTCCGTCGGGATTGAAGATATTCGGGATATTCTTGCCGATCTCGACCAGGCCCTCAACCTCGGTTGAAACCGGCGTTAAACCC
>JAACTI010000085.1:0-4593 GCA_009993495.1 Deltaproteobacteria bacterium
ATTCCCGGTCAAGCTTTATGCCGTATTTTCTCTCCACACGGCCTATGATCTCCATGGCGTGAAGGGGCCCGCCTGCCTCAATAAGTATGTCTGTTATCATACTCATCTGAGACTTACGTTTGGATGAAGATGCCTTCCTCTCAGTTGACCCTCCACCCTCGTTCCTTATGCATCCGCGCACAACCGAAAGTTGTGCCTTAAGCATCTCCTCCTGAAGTTTTGCCCATTCTGTAAGTTCCATGATACACCTCCTGGTGCATTGATACCATTATGGAGTATGTATGTCAACAAAAAAGTTGACTTACAGATTGGGCCGTGTATCATGATATCTCCCCAGCCAGCCCTTAGGTCCCTGCAGAAAATTGCTCCCAAAATATCAGATAGGGTGCGAAATGTGGGGTTCAAGGCGGGCGATAATTTTAACCACAGGAATACATTGACGTATTTCGAGGATTAAAATTTGAGCCCAACGCCGAAATCGGTGAAAATAGCCATTTCCGGATGGACACTAACTAAATTCTCTCGCTATCTTCTACAGAAGTACAACTTTCCTTCTGTCTTTGGCCCTTTTTTTCTCCTTGACCATGATAAATTTGTTCTAGCTCCTTAGGGGAAACTTGGGGGGTTAGCGCAGGGGGAATAGACGAGCAGAAACAGGTTTGGGGGTATTTTTTGGCTTGCGGGAGGAGAATTTTATCAGCTCCGGGGTAAGAAGAAGCGCTGCTGAGAGTTGTCATTGCTCCCGGAGTTGGGGAAAAGGCGCAGGTCTGCCTTTGCCTTAGCAGGAGGCAAGAGCTGATGGAGGAGAGGTAGCGGGCGGATTGGAAAATCCGTAGCTTGCGGCTATGTTAGAGGCGCAAGGGAAGGCAAGAGTTTTTGGTCATGCTCAGGTAATCGAAGGTCAAACGGATGTTGAGAGATAGTTGTAGCATTCTCTGAGCGACGCTGCGAACGCCCTTGGATTTGATGATCCCGATGGCAAAGCGGCGGAGTCGGGAGATATTTTCCGGGCCGTAGCCGGTGCGTATTCGGCTTCGATCTTAATCCCAGTCGAGGATATAGGTGAGGTGAGACGAGGTGATAAGAACTTGCCTTTTTGGGTCAGAAATATATCGAGATTAGGCTTGTATCAATGAAGAAATGAAATACCTCATATAGTGGATGGGCTCCTGCCTGCGAAAGAGGATGAAGGGACAGAGGCAAAGAAAGATCGATTGCCTGTGCTGTTCATGCGGCGCGTTGAGCTCATATCGGGTAAGAAGCAGAAAATTCACGTGATTCAGGCATAGTCCTCCGCTTACCCCCATTTTGTCATTTCGAAATTTGAAATCATCCCGCTTCAGCATACTCCACGTTACAATAGAGGTAATCTTCATATATCTTTTGGACAAGCCTCGCCCAATTCTTCCGTTACTCCTTCGAGGAACCCTCGGGCTCCAGGATGGAGGATACCCGCAAAAGACGTTGAATCCTGAATTCTTCCAGGACATTAATAGGTCAACCATCTCCTGAATAATCTTGCCCTTGGAAAGAAGCATTTTGAAGATCTTGTGCCGAAAGATCTCTTCCAGGGGTTTCGTGTCAAAAGCGGGTGAAACCTTGAACGCTCCGTCTCCATAGAAGCAACCATCCGAACACAGAAGGTGAAGGTGGGGGTGGAATCCCAAAAAATCACCAAACGTCTGAATGGCAATGACGGCCCCGGGCGCGCCGCCCCTTCCTCTGGTAGGACGGCCCGGAAAAATGCCTTCAGGGACTCCCAACCGCAAGCGCTCAAATCAGACAGAAGCTTACGGTCATAGAGGAAATACCGCCTAAGCATCTTTGGTATGCTAAACGTGAAATGCCGGTGCGGGAGCGCTCGGAGCACCTCTTCACAAACCCACTGCCCGAATTCCACAACACGCTTCGGATGGCAGGAGGGGCAGAAGTGGCGGCGCTTATAGGAAAAAGCAAGTAGGTACTCATGGCCACAGTCGCCGCACCTGACACGGGCGAAGCCATTATGCAGAATGCCGCTATCGAGAAACCGGTAAATAACTTGTCTCACATAAGGCTGGAAGAACCCATACTGTTTCGCAAAACGCTCGTCCTAGACCTGTTCAAATCTCTCGAAGTGGTCCTCCACGCACTGATAGTAGTGTGATTCCTGTAGTTTTTTGTTTGACGATTATACCATTTCGGAATAAACTCCTAATCAGTATAACTGATTAGGAATGAATGCCCAAGAAGATCAGGTAGGCCCGCTTTGGCCTGCAAGGGTTTAAATGCGGATTTGGTCATGTTTAACGGAGTCAATGGCCCGCGCAGTTTTCCGCCGGCAATGAGAAAAAGAAAAGGTTTGGCATTGAAGATATGGAATATGTTCAGAGAAAATTGGAAATAGACGTGCCGCCGCGTCAATCGGCCTTCTTGTGGGGACCGAGGAAGACCGGGAAATCTACGTATCTGCGAAGAAGATTCCCGGGTAGCATCTACTACGACTTCCTCCGGAGCGACCTATTTCTTGATTTCACAAAAAACCCATCCCTGTTTCGGGAGCGTTTATTGGCACGAGAGGATCGGGAGCTGCATGACCCTGTAGTCCTTGATGAGGTTCAAAAGGTTCCACAGATCCTGGACGAGGTTCACTGGCTGATTGAAAACAAGGGGCTCAGGTTTATCCTTTGCGGTTCCAGCGCCAGGAAACTCAAAAGGGGCAAGGCCAATCTGCTTGGGGGGCGCGCCTGGCGCTATGAGATGTTCCCCCTGGTTTCATCCGAGCTGGAAAAGCCTGATCTTCTTACGATACTCAACAGGGGTATGATTCCGGCGCATTACTTTGATGAAAATTACGAGAAATCGCTTCTGGCATACACACAGGATTATCTGAAAGAGGAGGTCTTCGCGGAAGGACTAACCCGGAATATCCCAGCCTTCTCAAGGTTTTTCGATGCCATGGGATATTCCCATGGCGAGCTCATCAATTTCAGCAACATCGCCCGAGACTGCGGCGTGGATTCCAAAACGGTCAGAGAATACTATCAGGTACTCGTTGACACTCTGCTTGGCAGGTTCGTGTGTAGGAAATGATCTGTGTTTGGTTCAAATTCAAACACCCCGACCGTTGGAATCACTACAGGGTGTCCAATCGGTCGGGGTGTCTCCGGGGGGAGAAGCCTGTCCGGCTCAGAGGCCGGAACTTACTAAGCCATTTTGCAAGCCGATTTGTTTCTTATGTCCCGCTGGAGGCAGGATAACATCTTGTGACCCCTTTATATGCCACAATATCTTGTGTATCAAGGAAAAAAATCACAATAGACGGCATATTTCTATCATTCGATTGACAATAAAGGAATCTTGGTATAATAACTTGTCAGAAAAAGGAAAATCCAATGAAACCTTTAAGAGTTACTACATCATCTCTCGCGCGCAATGTTTGGACCGGGTTGGGAAGCATAGTGGATATCTGCCCGCAGGCAAGACCTGTTTCACCGTATGCGCCATATACCGGACCGAAGGCCGACCTCGAAAATCTACGCTCCGATATGAAAAAGATCGGCAAGGACTTCCACCTGGCAATGGAGACCATCGGTGGCCAGCAAGACCAAGCCTAAGCCGGCCATTAATGCAAGCTCTGTCCCGGCACAACAACAGCAAACCCTCACACAGTTAGCTATCGCCTCTGGCCCTCTGCCTCCACCGAAGGCATTAGAAGAGTACGATAAAGTGTTGCCCGGGCTTGCGGAAAGAATAGTTACTATGGCAGAAGCCGAGTCGGCTCATAGGCACGACATGGACAAGGAGCTTGCTCGGCAAAATGAAATTATTATCAACAAAGAATTCGCTGAGCGGAGAGTTGGGCAGGTAATGGGGCTAGGTATCGCCTTGATCACAATAGGCGCGGCCATTTTTGCCATTGCCTTCGGCGCAGAAAAGGCTGCGATGGTTTTAGGCGGCACAACTGTCGTCGCACTTGCAACGGTCTTTGTGGTTGGCAGGATGAAAAAAGACCAACCCACGATAAAATCGAAACAAGACTAAAAGCTACTCCTTTTGATACTAGACCAATCAGCTTCCCCCAGTCACAACCATCTTCAAATTGCTCAGCAAACTTTACGTCTTTTCCCGCTCCACGTTAGTCATCCCTTGCCCCACACTATACAATTCTTTCGATATCACCAAAACACAGGAAGACGCGAGGATGATGTACCTGGCCAGATTTTCCATGGCAGTTTCATCGCCGGGCTGAATTCTTCACACCTTGAGTGTGCTCAGTCCCCACCCCTTCGGGCAGGTCCCCGGTTTCGGGATCCGCAGAAGACATTGAAGCCCGAATGCCGCCGGCTCATCAGCATATCAACCAGGTCTTCTGTGATTCTCCCCTAAATTTTTTCGTAACCGTTCACGGGCAATCGTAGCTCCAATTTAAAATTGTCCGCCGTGCCGTAATTTTTCTTCGAAAAAGATTGCGTTCCGGTTCCCGATGATTTATAGTCTCAGCAATGGAATCAATCATAACATACAGGAGGCGGTCAGTCACCCCGGAAGATATCGAGATCGTCAGGCGTATTATTGAGGCACACCCTGGCAAAAGCAGACGTTTTATTTCTC
>JAACTI010000085.1:4644-4986 GCA_009993495.1 Deltaproteobacteria bacterium
GACGTTTTATTTCTCAAGAAGTTTGCAGGGAATGGGATTGGAGGCAGCCGAATGGGGTCCTTAAGGACATGGTCTGCCGAAGCCTGCTTCTTGTCTTGGAGTCGAAAGGCCTCATTAAACTGCCTGCAAGAAAGTTTATCCCTGCCAACCCTCTTGCAGAACGGAAGAAACCATCCGGAGTAACCGTCGATAACACGCCCATTCATTGTTCTGTTGCCGATTTGTTTCCCATCAACCTTGAGCAGGTTCGCAGAACTGCCTTTGAGAAGATCTTCAATGGCCTGGTAAGCGAGTACCATTATCTTGGCTATACCCAACCCATTGGAGAGCATCTCAAATATA
>JAACTI010000138.1 GCA_009993495.1 Deltaproteobacteria bacterium
ATTTTACCAGACTGGCCTCGGTAAACCGCGGTGGCGGCTGGGTGAAGTGCTGGCTGGGGTCGATTTGCTGCAAATCAAGGAGATCACCGGTCTGCATGGGCGGCAGCAAGCCTTCCTTTTCTTCCTCTTCGCCGTTGTCGGTGCCTTCAATGTACAGCAGCATAAACCCGGCAAAACGAATAACCTGCCCCGTGGCGCGAAACACATACCGCGGCCCGGCAGCGATATCCACCGTAGTCGCATCAAAAACCGCCTGGGCCATCTGCGAGGCGACGGTACGTTTCCAGATCAGTTGATAAAGGCGCAACTGGTCGGACGAAAGATAGGCTTTCAGGGATTCGGGAGTTCGCGCCACGCTGGTCGGGCGAATGGCTTCGTGGGCTTCTTGGGCATTTTTACTGCGATTAGTGTAAATGCGTGGCTTATCAAGGGCATAATCCGCACCGTAAAGCTTGCAGATCACCTCACGTGCCTCACTCGTCGCAATCGTTGACAGGGCCACCGAATCAGTTCGCATATAGGTGATCAAACCATGAGTGCCATCATCCACCGCAATCCCTTCATAGAGCTTTTGCGCGGTCGACATGGTTTTACGCGCCGAGAAGCCGAGTTTGCGGCTGGCTTCCTGTTGCAGGGTGCTGGTGGTAAAGGGAGGAGCCGGGTTACGTTTACGCTGCTTCTGCTCCAGGTTGCTCACCGACCAGGGGGCATCGGTCAAATCGGCCAACACCCCTTGCGCAGCGGCGGATGTTGCCAGGGCAAATTTGTCCAGGCGCTTGCCATCGCGCGCGTGCAGGTGGGCGACAAAACCGGCCTGGGGCAGTTTCGCCAGCTGGGCTTCAATTGTCCAGTACTCACGCGGCACAAAGGCATCGATTTCGGCCTCGCGCTCACAGATCATGCGCAGGGCGACGGATTGGACGCGACCGGCCGACAAGCCATAGTGGATTTTCTTCCACAAAAATGGCGACAAATTGAAACCCACCAGATAATCGAGGATCGAACGGGCCTGCTGAGCATCGACCAGATCACGGGCAATGGCCCGCGGCGCGGCCATAGCCGCTTGAATAGCGGGCTTGGTAATTTCGTGAAAGGTGACTCGGCTGACTTTGGGTTTTTGGCCCTGTTCGTCAATCCCTAAGGCTTCGAGTAAATGCCAGGCAATGGCTTCACCCTCACGGTCGAGGTCTGTCGCCAGAATCAGTTCATCACTGCGCGCCACCTCTTTTTTCAGCGCCGCGATGTGTTTCTGACTTTCGGGTAAAATATGATATTTGGGGTTGAAGTTATTTTCCGTATCGACCGACCCCTGTTTGCTTGGCAGGGCGCGTACATGGCCGTATGAAGCCAGCACTTTATACCCCTTGCCGAGAAATTTTTCGATGGTTTTGGCTTTGGCCGGAGATTCAACAATGACCAGAGATTGCGTCATAAACAAGGTCCTTATGGTTAAGACAAAGCGCAGAGTCGGCGCGAAGATCGTCCGAGAGCCTAGGGGCTCAGACAAAAGGGCTGCGATTCCCGCAGCCCTTTTGCTTCTGCTTCAATGATAGATGCGCATCCAGTTTTCCGTCATCAGGCAGTCGACCTCACGCTGCCACTGTTGACTGTTTCTCGCCAACAGGGTTAAGGCGGTCAAAATTTTCATTTCTTGTAAACTGACCGGCTCTTCGGCGGCGGTGTAAATACGGTCGATCAAGCCCTCTTCTATTTCATCGTCAATGATCCCCATATGCCGCAGGCGAATCAGAAAACCACGAGCTTCAAGGTCGATCAGCTGAGTTTCTTCGGCGCTGAAAATGCGCATGGCGGGGGGAGGAGCACAAAAGGATTCTGGTGAAGGAACCGAGGCCTCGGCAAAAGCGGTAGTTTCCATCCAACTGAAGGCGTCGTTAATTTCGTCAGGATCAAAGCCCTCCGCCAGCAGCTCGGACACCAGCTCATGCTCACTGATGGGCTCATCGCCGGAACCCAAGACATAGCGGGCGATTAAATTGACAATAGCCAGAACTCGTTCGCGCAATCGACCTCCAAGCAGTTTTCGGGTGCGGACAGACACATCCAAACTGAAAAATTGGGCATAAGCCACCTAGCGACAACGGATATAATGCCCACCCGGCAAGGGTTGAACCCCTCCCCGGAGCTCCAAGTCGAGTAAAATAGCGGAAACCTCCATGGGAGTCAAGCCGCAGATCCGCCCGAGTTCATCGGCATGTTTCGGTTGAAAATCAATAAGTTGGTATACCTTTAACGTTTTATCATCCAGCTGCGCCACCAGATTTGCGCTTTCTTTTTTCTGCGTGGCACTTGGCAGTTGTGGCCAGAGGCTTTCCAGAATATCGGTCGCCTCGGTCACCACCTGCGCCCCCTGCTTGATTAAACGATTCGTGCCGTTGCTGGTTGTGGCGCGCACCATGCCGGGCACGGCAAAAAGCTCGCGCCCTTGCTCCAAGGCAAAATCGCCGGTAATCAGAGACCCGCTCTGATCGGCAGCTTCAACAATCAGCACCCCGCGTGACAGGCCACTGATAATGCGGTTGCGCCCTGGGAAATGTCCGGCCATGGGCTGCGTTCCTGGCGGAAATTCGGAAATACTTGCGTTATTTTCGAGAATTTGCTCATAAAGGCGCGCATTTTCAGGGGGATAAACACGATCCACCCCGCAACCCAGTACCGCGATTGTCGCCCCCTCAGCCTTGAGGGCTCCACGATGGGCGGCGGAATCGATGCCGCGGGCCAGACCACTAACAATGGTTAGTCCGCGCGACGCAAGCTCTTCGGCAATTTCTTCTGCCAGCCCTAGACCAACCGGCGTGGCGCCGCGAGAACCAACAATGGCAAAGCATTCCCCGGCGGGTAACTGCCCCCGCACATAAAGCAGCGCCGGAGGATCGTGGATTTGACGTAGCGACTCCGGGTAATCTTGATCCCAAAAAGAGAGCAGGCGAATCTGGTGTTTTTTCAGGGCCGCCAGACCCTCCTCCAGCTTGCGACTTGATTCGTCCACAAGGCCCTGTACCATCCGCGGGCTCAACCCCGCCAGCTTGATCAATTCGGAAGCGGGCCGATCGAGGGCGGCGGCAAAGCTGCCAAAGGTTCGTTGCAGAGCGAAAAGGGCGACACGGCCAATACCTGGTGACAAATTGAGACGGAACAGGCAGTGTTTTTCATAATTCATGGCAAAGCTCGCCTCATCCGGGCAAAAAAAAGGGATTGGCCAGGTGGACACCAATCCCTGCACTCAGGCTATTCTCTAGCATAAAACTTATTCGGCGGCGACCGCGACCCGATCGCCGACATAAATTTCACTGACACTTTTAAAAATAAACGCCGTCGAACTTTTTGCCCGGGCATCCACCACCAGCGCAGCACCCAGTAACTGATCGGGCAGCGGAATGGCATTTTTTTTATCGAGGGCCAGTTCAGAGGCTTTGCGCGGTCGGCTGATATAAAGCAAATTACCGGTCTGCAGGCCGCTATCGGTACCAAGATCAAGGTAAACCATATCGTTCTGCCCCAAGCCCAGCTTCTCTTGCTGACTGTCTAACAGGTATCCGCTCAGTTGGCCCTGCCCCTTCTTCAGCGCGATTTCTTTCCGCGCCGGCAAATAGGGAAAGATCTGCGTTCCCCGTTCGATTTCTCGATAAGCATCAATAATCCGCGCTTCAACCGTGCGCCCGCTCACCGAGATCACCTGCAAAAAACCCAACTCAAACATCATGGTGCCAAACTTCTCGCCCGTTTGCGGATGTATAACCTCTTTACCCGCGGAAAAAAGACTGTAGCTGTCACCGACTTTGACCTGGGAGGGATCAAGCATATCAAGAAAGACGACATCATCGCTGGTCAAAAGAACCCGGCTGTCAACCGAATCAACCAGCAGGCCCAAGGGCGTTTCATTCGTCAACAGAAAACCGTTGCCGCCGCCTGCGGCCTTCATCACCTGAACTTGTGGCTCTTCGGGCGCAAGGGGTTCGGCGACAGCCTCTGCAACCGGGGCCGGCTCTTCCATAACCTTGGCAGGTTCGGCAGCTTCTTGATATGCCGGCAAAAATTCAATGCGTCCATTGTAAATACGAATTTTCTGCCCCGGATAAATCAGGTGCGGGTTGGTGATATCGGGGTTATTCGCCCAGACATTAGGCCAATAGAAGGGATCCTGAATAAAACGTTGGGAAATCCCCCAGAGACTGTCCCCTTTTTTAATGGTATAGATCTGCTGTTCTGCGGCAAAAACCGGCAGAGCCAGCGAAACAGCAAGCAACAGAAACAGCAGCGATAGCCAGAAACGATTCAGATTAGTCATGGGCTCCTCAGTATGCCGACAGGCAAATAACCAACGGATCAGAACAGTGTCGGATCTTTAGCGAAACGTTGCAATTCCGGACTGGCGGGATAACGCCGACTCAGTTGCTGCAATGTGGCACGGGCCTGCTCAATTGCACCGCGCTGTTGATAAATATCAATCAGACGCGCCATGGCAGCTGCGGCGCGTTGCTGTTCTTGCGAGCTATCAATAATTTCAAGCAGAACCGCTTCGGCTTGGGCCGGATTCTGCTGTGCGATCAAGGCTTCCGCCAGCCAGTAACGCGCATTGCCGCTGAACTCATGCTGTGGATATTTTTCAATAAAAGCCCTGAAGCTCTGTTCCGCCGTGGAAACCCTGCCCGTCGCCAAGGCGCCGAAGGCTTGCAGATACAAGGCCGAAGATTCGGTCAGGGCCGCAATTTCAGCCGAAGATTGAACCGCTAAGGCAGAATTTTGAGCCGCGTTTTCCGCCATCGGTACCAGCGTTTCGGGCACTGACACCACAGTTTTCGGGGTCTGGATCGCGCCGGGGGGATTCTGATTTCCCGGCGGTTGCAGCGCCACCAATTGTTGCACGAGCTGCTCCAGTTGTTGAGCTTGTTGCTGCTGCACCTGGCGCAGTTCGTCGATGGTCTGCTGCATCTGGGCAGCGGGGGATACTGGTTGTGGGGCGCACCCGCCGGCAAACAAGAAGGCGAAAGCGATAAAAAAAGTCAAAGTTTTGATCATTGGATTCATCATAGTCCCATCATGGGGTAAACTCGGTAAAAATTATAGGCTTATCAGCAAGTTGTCAAGTTTTTCGCTGACGAAGACCGCGCCTGCTCTCTACTCTGAGCCCTGAGCCTGTGCTATTCTCTCTCCGTTGCAACCGAAAACAGGAAAGAAACCATGCAAAAAACCCTTAAAACCTTCGAACTTCTTGCTCCTGCGGGGGATCTCGACAAACTCAAAACGGCGGTGCGCTTTGGCGCAGATGCGGTTTATCTGGCCAGTGGCAGTTTCGGGCTGCGCGCCCGGGCCGCAAATTTCAGTCTTGAACAGCTGCGTGAAGCCCGGCGCATCACCCACGAGGCCGGAGTCAAAATTTACCTGACCCTCAATGCCAGCCTGCGGGCGACCGAATTTCCGCCGTTGCGGGATTTGCTTGAAGAGCTCAGACCCCTTGATCTCGATGCCTATATTGTCGCCGATGCCGGGGTCTTGGCGACAGTCAGACAGATAGATCCGCAGCGCAAGCTTCACCTTTCAACCCAGGCTAATACCTGCAACCCGCTCGCCGCCGCCTTCTGGCAGCAGGCGGGGGTTTGCCGCATCAACCTGGCGCGAGAGCTGACCCTGGCGGACATGGGCGCCTTCGCCCCTGAGGTCGATGTCGAGCTCGAAGCCTTCGTGCATGGGGCCATGTGCGTTGCCCATTCGGGGCGCTGCCTCATTTCATCGGCTTTGGCGGGGCGCAGCGCCAATCGTGGCGATTGCGCCCAACCTTGCCGCTGGCATTATCAATTAACCGAAGAACTGCGCCCCGGCCAACCCATGCGGGTCGAAGAAGATCAACGCGGCACCTATTTTTTCAACAGTCGCGACCTGTGTCTGGTCGATCATCTTGCTGAGCTGGCCGCGACCGGGGTGCGTAGCTTCAAAATCGAAGGGCGCATGAAAGGCATTTACTATGTCGCCATCACCACCGATGTTTATCGTCAGGCCATCGATCGTTTGCAGCAGGGTGTGCGCCAGAGTGATCCGCGCTGGCGCGAGGAACTGGAAACCGTGAGCCACCGCCCCTACGACAACGGTTTTCTCTTCGGCAGCACTGACGCCAAAGTGCACCACGGCGACACCCATTACATTCGTACTTATGATTTTGTCGGCGTGCTGGAATCGAGCCCGCAGGGCTTATTCATTGCGACCAAAAACCGCTTTTTCGCTGGTGAAACCCTTGAGCTGATCGGCCCTGGGTTACGCCGAACCGCGCTAGTCGTAAAAAATCTCCAAAATTTAAAGGGGGAAGATCTGAACCTGGCACAGCCAAATTCGCAGGTGAAAATTGAGGGACTCCCCACTTGGGCAACGGCAGGCGACATGCTACGCCGTAGGAAGGCAGACTAGGCGTTTAACGTTAAACGTGAGGCGTGAGGCGTGCACACGCAAAAAAAGTGGCGCACAGGCCAGGAGGGTTGCCGTGTGCGCCAAATGTTGTTGTTGCCTTGGGGTTATATTACCTAAACGGTTATAGTTTAGCAAGCGCTTTTCTGATTTTTTTTGTCAGGTATTTTCGTTTGGAAGAAAGTGCAAGAAATAGCAGGGTTATCCCACTTTTTTCAGACTGAGAAACCGCTGGTTCTCATCGGTTTGTAGCTCAAACCGACCATTGACCCCCTGGGGCGTCAAAAAAGGGCGCAGGTGGCGGGCGGCAAATTTAAGCAGCTGGCCCGTATCCGCACGCACCTGCACATCGCTGGCACTGCCGTGATAATAGCGGGCCATCTGGTGCGCCGGAACCGCAAGAGAAAAGGTGTAACGCATAGGCAGACAGAGCATCGCGTTTGAAGGCAAAGAATCCATGCCCGCTAGAGGTTATCGAAACCAGCGAAGTCACCGATCTGAACCTGGGGAAAATTCTCAACCAGGGGAGCAAACAAAGCTGGCGCCTGGAATCGATTCTATTGGCCATGCGTGCGAGCAACCGGTGCCCCGGCATGGCGTTTCTTCTTTTTGTTGGCGCAGCCGAGATCGAAAGTCAGTAAATCAGGCCGGTTTTTTTGCGTACCTTACGCAGCGTCTTTTCGGCAACACGCCGCGCCTTAGCTGCCCCATTGGCCAAAATTTCCCGCAAGTGATCCGGGTTTTCAAGCAAGGCTTCCCGGCGCTGACGATAGGGGGCAAAAAACTCACGAATGGTCTCAAACAGCTCTTGTTTGACATCGCCGTAACGCAGCCCCGGGGTCAAATAACGCTGGCGCAGGGCTTCCCGGCCCGCCCCATCGAGAAACAGACTGTAGATCTGAAACAGATTGCACGTATCGGGGTTTTTCGCTTCTTCAACCGGCGTCGGGTCGGTCACAATGCGCATCACCTGCTTGCGCAGAGCCTTGTCCTCCTGAAACAGATCGATGGTGTTACCGTAGCTTTTGCTCATTTTACGCCCATCCAGACCGGGCACCGTCGCGACATCTTCATCAATTTCGGCCTCGGGAATGACGAACACCTCACCATATTCATTATTGAACTTGATCGCGATATCGCGTGCCACCTCTAAATGTTGCTTCTGATCCTTGCCCACCGGCACCCGATCACTTTGGAACAACAAAATATCGGCCGCCATCAGTACCGGATAGGCAAAGAGTCCGTGATTGGGCTTAATTCCCTGGGTCACCTTGTCCTTATAACTGTGGCAGCGTTCGAGCAAGCCCATGGGGGTAAAGTTGGACAGCAACCAGGTCAGCTCCTGCACTTCGGGTAAATCCGATTGCACCCAGAAAACACTCTTGGCTGGATCCATGCCCAACGCCAGAAAACTGGCCGCCGCTTCCAGGGTGCCTCGCGCCAGCACCTTGCCCTCGCTGAGGGACGTCTGGGCATGATAGTTGGCAATAAAGCAGAAGAGTTCCTCCTGCTCCTGATAGGCAATCATCTTTTGCATCATGCCGAAAAAATTGCCCAGGTGCAAAGCACCTGAAGGTTGAATGCCCGAAAGTACGCGCATGGATTCACTCCAAAAAAGTAAAAAGATGACCCCCCGCACCGTCCCGCATAGATGTCATCCGCCGTAAAAAAAGCGGCAGGATTCTTAAACCCAAAGGTCATCCCGCCATTTACGCCGGAAGGCACATCATCTGCTGTCGGGACGATGAAAAGATTAGGGTTTTGACTGCTGCGCGCCCATCATGCCGGCAAACTGCAAAAGTTGTTGCAGTTCCATGCCGCTTTCTTTAAGAATTCCAAGGAGAACCGGAAAAAGTTGCATCATGAAACCGGGCTCGTGAATTACGTCTTTGGCCAAAAGAGGGAGGGTCTCAAGAATAAAGGCCTGTTTTTCTTCTTTGCTCATTTGCAGTAACGCGGTGGTGATTTCTTCGGTAGTCATGCGGATTTCCCCTGTCCATTGGTGAAGGCAATACGGTAAACATCAGAATAAGTTTTGACGAAATAAACGGCGATGCCTTCGCGCAGATAATCGGGCAGGTCATCGTAATCCTTGCGATTTTCAGCCGGGAAAATCAGGGTTTTCAACCCGGCACGGCGTGCGGCGATGGTTTTTTCCTTGACCCCGCCAATGGGCAGCACACGTCCGGTCAGGCTCAGCTCCCCGGTCATGCCCAACTTGCGCATCACCGGCTTGTGCTGAATCATCGACAGCAGCGCGGTGGTCATGGTGATGCCGGCCGAAGGGCCATCTTTGGGGGTCGCGCCATCGGGCACGTGCAAGTGGACGAAATGGGTGTCAAAATATTCGGTATCAATTTTATACTCTTTGAGATGTCCCATCACATAACTGTAAGCAATTTCAGCACTTTCTACCATGACCTTGCCCAGCTGGCCGGTTTGTTTGAAGCCCTTGGTTTTGCTCGGCATGGCGGTGGATTCTATTTGCAGGGTTGCACCACCCATGCGTGTCCAGGCCAGGCCGGTAACGACTCCGGGAGCAGGCTGGAAGAGTTCGTCTTCACTAAAGACCTGTTTGCCGAGATACTTTTCAACCTGGTGAACATCAATGACAATTTTCTCTTCACGCCCTTCGGCAAATTCCATCGCCGCCTTGCGCATAATCCGCTTAATGCGATTTTCGAGGCTGCGCACCCCGGCTTCACGGGCATAACGATCAACGATGCGGGCGAGGGCTGTTTTATGGATGCTGATCTGGCTGCGCTTAAGTCCGTGATTTTTCAACGCCTTAGGGATGAGATAACGGCGCGCAATTTCGAGCTTTTCCTCCAGAATATAGCCCGACAAACGAATCACTTCCATGCGATCAAGCAAGGGTGCTGGTATGGTATCCAGTTGATTGGCGGTGGCAACGAACAAGACATTGGAGAGATCAAAAGGCACATCCAGATAGTGATCGCGGAAGCTGCCATTCTGCTCGGGGTCGAGAACTTCGAGCAGGGCCGAGGCCGGGTCGCCCTGGAAGGACGCACCGATCTTATCGATTTCATCCAGCATCAAAACCGGATTGGCGGTACCGGCGCTCTTCATCGCCTGAATCGCCTTGCCCGGCATGGCACCAATATATGTACGCCGGTGACCCTTGATTTCGGCCTCGTCGCGCATACCACCAACGGAAAAACGGTAGAATTTGCGCTTCAGGGCACCAGCGATGGACTGCCCGACCGAAGTTTTGCCGACACCGGGCGGGCCGACCAGACAGAGAATTGACCCGGAGATGTCACCCTTCATTTTACCGACGGCAATAAATTCGAGAATGCGCTCCTTAACATCCTGCAAACCATAGTGATCGCGGTCGAGTACCCGCCGGGCGCGTGGCAAATCGTAGGCATCCTTGCTGAATTTGCCCCAGGGCAGAATGGTTAACCAGTCGAGATAATTACGCGTGACTGTGTATTCTGGCGACGAAGGTTCAATGAGCTGGAGTTTTTCCAACTCTTCGTCGACGGTCTTGCGGGCTTCATCGTTCAGGGTGAGTTTTTTCAGGCGCTTCTGAAATTTTTCAATTTCAGTGACCTTGCCTTCTTTTTCGAGCCCGAGTTCCTGCTTAATCGCCTTGAACTGTTCGCGCAGAAAAAATTCGCGCTGCTGGGCCGATATTTTTTCTTCGATCTGTTGGCTGATGCGCGTTTGCAGGCGTGAGACTTCCAGCTCTTTCTTCAGCAACACCAACACCTTGTCGATGCGCGCATGCAGATTGAAAGTTTCGAGCACTTCTTGCAGTTCAAAACCATCGGCATTGGTAAGGTTGGCGGCAAAATCGGCCAACCGCGCCGGATCATCCATACTTGAACGACCGAGAAAAAGCTTGATCTCTTCAGAATAGAGCGGGTTAATCTGCACCAGCTCTTTAAGGGTAGCGATAATCGCCATGGAATAGGCTTTGAGTTCGCCATCATCAATCGCCTGCTCGACCTGGGGATAATCGACCTCGGCGTAAATAATTCCCTTGCGGGTTGCCAGCTGCTCAATAACGAACCGCTCCAGGCTGTTGACCAGAATGTGCGCGCTCTGCTCTTCGGCGTGCACCAGTTTTAAAATTTTGGCCGCAACCCCAACCTTCTGAATATTCTCCTGGGAATCATCCGCATCAAGCTCTTGCACCATGACCAGACCGATGGTTTGCGAGGGCGTCTCCAGGGCTTTGCGAATAGTTTCGACCCGGGCGCGTCCATTAACCGTCAGGGGGATAATCACCCCCGGAAAAGCCGGGCGCGGGCGCAGCGGGATAATCGGCAGGGAACCCGGCAGCGTATCGCGCGCCAGCACCAAACCATCGTCAGGAATTGCCGTGCCTTCGGTGTCGGTTTCGATTTCGATTTCGTACTCGATTGATTCGTCGTGATCTTCAAAATTATCGTGCATTTTTTCCCTGTTAAATTTGGAGGAATCTGCTGAAAGCCCTAAGGGTTTCGCTCCGGAGAGACAGCGTCCGAGGCCACCGTTCCACGGGCCGCATAAGCTCCAGGAACTGCCCGCACTCTGTTCTGCATGTCGAGTCGTTACCTAAAACCTTTGCAACCAGCGGCGAAGTTAGTCGATTGAGCGAACGCTGTCAACCGCCGGAGTAGAGGGTTTATTTCATGCGCAGACCGGCCAGGTTCCCACTGATAGTGATGCGGTAGCTGCCGTCGCGCTGGGGCTTTTTCATAAGTGAAAGCAGATCTTTCAGCATGGGGTCAAGCCCGGCACCCGGCGTCAGGGTCAGACCAAGATTCAGGCTGCTGCTAGCCGGAGTGCGCCCCAGCCGCAGGCTACCACTGCCCTGCAAACTGAGGCTCGGGCCTGCGACACTTACAGCGGTGATCCGAATCAGGGGCCCCACGGCTTCGGCGCTCAGGCGTGCCTGTCCCAAAGCCAGCAGGTCGCTGCTGCTCCCGAGTTTCTGCATTCCGGTTAACTGAATCTCAGCGAGCGTCATTTGCACTTGCCCCTTGTTTTGTCCCACAAAGGGCAAGCGCCCGGCAAAATCAGCGTCTTTGAGCAAAAAACTCAACTCCAGCGGCAACTGCGGTTGCAAACTTTCTTGCACGCGCAGGCCCTTCAACTGAAGGCTGACCTGGCCGTTACGCGCTCCCTGGCCCTGGCCGCTGCCTTGATACGCCCTGAGCTGATAAGCGATTGCGGGATTTTTGCCAAAGAGGCTGAGCCAGCGGGGCTGGAACGCAATTTGGTCAATTTTCAGGGCGTGATCCGCCATCTCGGGCGTACTGAGAATCAGCTGACCAAGTTTAACTCCCGGTGGCAGGCTGGTTGAAATACTGCCGATTTCAAGCTGCACCTTCTGCTCAAGGGCCGCTTGTTC
This sequence comes from Deltaproteobacteria bacterium, assembly GCA_009993495.1. GTDB lineage: Bacteria > Desulfobacterota > Desulfuromonadia > Desulfuromonadales > Geopsychrobacteraceae > Geopsychrobacter. The sequence continues at coordinate 11,780 of JAACTI010000138.1, forward strand.
GATTTGCCGGGCCAAAGGATCCAAGGGAAAAAATAGCAACAGCGCCACAAAGAAACTGACCAGAAAACCGGCAAAACAGAGCACCACCGGCTTAGCCAGCAGGCGCAGGAGGATATTTTTGCCTTGCTGATTCATGACCGACCTTCTTTAAGGCGACTTAAAATCATCACCGCGTCAAGCAAATCGGGGCTTTCAAAGCGGGTGCGTAATCGCAGCTGAGAAACCCGCATCTGACCCTGCGACTTTTCGAACTGATAAAGCAGTTCAACCAGCTGGCTCAGTTTTAATTTTTCGAGTTTAATTTCAACTCCTTCTTCAACCAGTCCGTCGCGCGCCTTGTCGGGTTGCGGACGGACAAAAATCAACTGGCTGCGGGCATCAATCTGCTGGGTCGCCGTTTCCACGGTCGAAATCAGGCTGACGTCAGATTGCCCCCCCCCTGCAAGCTGCTGACGCTTGAGCTGGGCTTCACTTTGGCGGTAATCGGCCAGCGCCGCTTCAAACGCGGCCAGCTCAACGGTTGCGGCACGGGTCTGGCGTTCGAGCCGCGTCAGGCTCTGCCGGTAACCGCTATAGGCCCACCCCAGGCTCAGCAACGCCAGCCCGACAAGGCCCAACAGCAAAGGGCGCAAATGTTTATCGCGATCGAAACCACTCATGGCCCTAAGCCCCCTTGCCGTCGGTCAGTTGAATCTGCAGTTGAAAATCAACCCGTTGACCATCGAGGGCCTGCTTACTGTCGAGCATACGCACCTCCTTGAAAGCCGGTTGCATTTTCAGCATCGCCAGCACCTTACTAACCGCATCAAAATTTTCGGTGCTGCCCGTTAGGCGCAAGCCTTCGTCATTAAAAATGTAATCGCGGATATCCAAAGAGAGTTGCGGATCTATCGCCTGGGATAAAATCCGCAGGGTCTCCAGAGCACCGGGGCCGCTGGTGCCAAACTGGACGGCTTTTTTTTGCAGTTCTTTCATTTTCGATTGCAACTGCAAGGGCGCCGGCACCAGCAACTTTTCAGTGGGAAACTGCTGGTGATAGAGCTGAGCCATACGATCTTTGACCCGGTGCAAACGCGTGGACTGGTGCTGATAATTCAGAGCGGCGCCAGCGCCGAACAACACCAGAGCGCAGGCGGCCAAAGCCCCGGCGACCAGGGCTCGACGTTTCAGCAGCAACCAGTCATTTTTTAGTTCATAAGGCCCGCTGCGCAGATTCAGCGACTGCGAACCGGCACGAACGGCGGTCAGAGCGAGGCAGGCCAGGGGCGCAAGCGGCCCCTCAAGGGCTTGGCCTTTGAGCTTAAGCATGGCGGGTTCCAAGGTGAAGCCTGCCTGTTGCAGCTGCTGCACCAGCTCAGTGTCTTCAGGGTCGGCGGCGGTCAAACCCAGGGTTGTTATTTGTGTTAAACTTTCAGCACCGCTGTGAGCCAACAGCTGGGCCTGCTGCACCAGATCGGCGGCACTTAATGCTTTGCGGCCCGGCAGTAACCGCAAATCCCTGGGTTGACCATTGATTAACCGGCAGAGACTTTGCTCGTCGGCATCAACACAGAGCAACAGACGATCGCCCGTTTCTTCAAGGGCGGCGATATAGCACAGGGGGGCCAGACCGAGAAACCCCAGGGGTTCACGATTATCATCAAAATGCCCAAGGCGGTCTTCAATTGCCGCGTTTGAAACCGCCGCCACCAACACTTTGCCCCCGGTTTTGAACTGTTGAAAAATCGTGCGTTTGTTTAACGCCTCCGGCAACTGCCGTTGGAGCTCGGGTTCGAGGGCGGCGGCAATTTTACGCGGATCATCAAAGGGGAATTCAAGCCAGCGCAACAGGGCGCTATGGCCCGCAAGGGCACAGGCCAGGCGATCCTGCAGGTGCAGTGGGCCGAAAATTTCGGTCAACTGGTCGGCCAGAGGGCGTTGCGCATCGCGCACAAAGCTGCCGGCCTGTTGCAGCTCGGCGGTCGCGGCATCCCCAGTGGCAAGAACATAATTCCAGCAATCCGACCCCGGTTGAAGGGCAATATATCTGCGGAGCATTTTGGGTTAATTCACCTTCTGCCAGAGAAGTTGATCGCCGTTTTTCTTGACGATCGCCTGCATGCGACGGGTTCCTCGGTTAACGCGCCCACTGCTGTTGATCAGGTAATAGGAACTTTTTACTCCCAGATCAAGGTTACGGTTCAGAGCGGTAAAATTTGTGACCCCCAGAGTATCACGCACTTCAGTTAAAGTTTTGTAGGGGCCGTCATTGCGCCGTTCAATCAAAGCCGCCACCATTGCCGGGGCTTCTTCATCCCAACTGCGCAACAATTCGGCTTTGGCCGTATTGACATTCAGCATGCCCTCGCCGTAAACGCTGACAAAGGGCCGCAGTTGTTCAAGAGTTGCGGCGTCGAAGCCTTTTACCAGCCCCAGTTCGTCAAAACTCTGCAAGGGCCCGTCCGTCGCCTCATAGGCGTTACTTTGGCTGAGGTAAAAAGCATCTTCCGCGCCACCGGGCAGCATTTCGCTATCGGGATCGAGCCAGTCGATCAAGGCCGCAGTCAATTCGTCCGGATTTTCAAAAGCGAGCTCGGCGCAAAGCCGTGCGAAGCGATCGCGGTAAACACTATTGGCATTACCCTGATTATCCACCAGTTTATTCAGTTGCAAGCGACCGTCAAGATCTTCCAGATTGATACTGACCACGCCATCGGCGAGGGGGTATTCCTGCACGCCCATGGCCCAGTATTCGAGGGGATCATTGGTCGCATCGTATTGATTGGTGTCGATCTGCAAAATCATCCGTCCGGCAGTAATCCCCCCGCGGGCCAGGTATTCGGAACGGGTCGAATCACGAAAAGTTTCGGTCAGGCGCAGATCAATCATGGTCGAAAAAACAAATTCACTCAGCAGCGCGCTCAGCAGCGCCACCACCACCAGCACGAGCAAAAGCACCATACCACGTTGATTGCCAAGCATCAGAGCAACCGCCCGGCTTGGGGCATGTCGAAGACGCTGACCAGGGGGGGATAGCTGCTGCGATCCTGCAAGGTCAGGCGCAAACGTACCAGTTTGGGTCGACCCGTGCTCCAGCTTTCACGCCAGTTTTGGCCATCATAGAATTCAAAAGTCATCGCTTCAATGCCCTGAGCCAGGCGTTCTTCACCGGCCTCAGCGCGCTGGTAGACGCTTTTTTCGGTGCGCCACAGGGTCATACGCCGGTCGGGATCCGGCCCCAGACGATAGGTCACCACCCGCAGGCCTGGCTGTGGACTGCTGTTCGTCCAGGTCAGCAACCGAATGAAGGCTTCGCCCTGTTCATTCAGCCCACCACTGAGGATGGTTTCACCGCCGTGAGTTGTCATCGCCAGCCCCAGCAGTTCACGATCAAGACGCGCAATCACCACCCGTCCCAGATGCAGGGCATTGCCCTGCTTTTCCACCTGCTGTTTGGCCGTGCTTGCCGCGGTAAAAACCCCATAGATGCTGGTGAGCAAAATACTCGCCAGGGCAATGGCCACCAGCACTTCCAGCAGGGTGAAGCCGGTTGAGCGCTTCATAGTTCCGCCATTTTGACAAAGGAGGTCAGGGTCACCCTTTCATTTTTGGCTTCATCCCCCCAGAGAACATCCAGATCAACCTGCTGCACCCCGATAATCGGAGTGGGGGTATAGGTCATTTGCCAGCGGAATTCTTCATCGGGGGCGATGAATTCCCCCTGCAACTGAGTCGCATCACGATTGATTCCCCCTTCAATCTCAGCCATACGCTGTTTGGCCAGCAGAGTCGCACGGGTCATCTGCTGCAAATGGTCATTCAGCAGAATATTGCGTTGCACCAGCCCGAGCATTGCCACCAGCACAATGCCGACGATCGCCAGGGCCACCATCACCTCCAACAGGGTAAAACCACCGGATTGCGATTGCGGCCTCATCGAAAATCCCTGCGCCCCGAATAAATGTCTGTCAACCCGGTCAGGGGCACCAGACGCAGGGTCAGTTCGCGCTCATTCTCGTCTTGCAGGTGAATCACCGTCTCTTCCAGCCAGCCCCCCGGCAGCAGCGCGGTCGTAACCTCGCCGCCGGTCTGCTCACCACGCCCAGGTTGATAAATATCCCTGAAGCGCACCCCCGGCTCCAGCGAACGGGGCTTGCCGATACCCTGTAACCCTTCCACCTCGCCAGCCTGGTTGATGCGGGCACTCTGGTAGCCCTGTTCTTTCAGGTCAAAAATCAGCCGGTGTTCGAGGCCGCTCATCACCGCTTCATTGTAAAGGTACTTGACCGTGCCCGCCAGCCGTCGAGCGCTGGTTTCCAGGGCATTGGCACCCAGACCGTTGAGCATGGGCAGGGTCAAGCCCGCCAGCAAGCCGAGGAGCACCACCACCAAAACCAGCTCGATGAGGGTGAATCCGGCCTGATTATTCGATGTCCCAGCTGTTGATGTCGGCATCATCGCCGTCGCCGCCCGAGGCCCCATCGGGCCCGTATGAGATAATATCATGATCGTCGTGGATTCCCGGCGACAGATAAACATAGGGGTTCCCCCAGGGATCCATCGGGATTTTCTTGATGTAGCCCTTGTCGCGATAGTGGGCCGGGATTTTCCCGGTCGCCGGTTTTTCCACCAGCGCCTGCAAGCCCTGTTCAGTCGTCGGGAAGAAGCCGTTATCCAGCTTGAACGTCGCCAGAGCCTCCTCGAAACCACGAATCTGAATTTCAGCTTTGGTACGCCGGGCTTTTTCGGGTTCCCCCAGCAGCCGCGGCACCACAATTCCGGCCAGAATCCCCAGAATCACCACTACCACCAGAATTTCAATCAGGGTAAAACCACGTTGATCTTTGCCTCTGCGTTGATTCCTTTGCATCGTTTCTCCTCTAGAAAATTCGTTCCCAGGTCTTTCAGCCCAGGCTCTGGCTGGCCTGGTACGCCGGGCTTTTTCGGGTTCCCCCAGCAGCCGCGGCACCACAATTCCGGCCAGAATCCCCAGAATCACCACTACCACCAGAATTTCAATCAGGGTAAAACCACGTTGATCTTTGCCTCTGCGTTGATTCCTTTGCATCGTTTCTCCTCTAGAAAATTCGTTCCCAGGTCTTTCAGCCCAGGCTCTGGCTGGCCTGAAAAATTGGGAGCAGAATTGCCAGCACAATGAAGCCCACCGCCGTACCCATAAAGAGAATCATAATCGGCTCCAGCAGGGAAAGCATGCGGTTGATCGACAGTTCAATCTGCTGATCACAGGTATCGGCGACCCGTCGCAGCATAGGTTCCAGCTCGCCGCTTTTTTCCCCTATGGCAATCATCTGTGTCAGCATCACCGGGAAAATAGCCGCCTTATGCAGCGGCCCCGCCAGAGATGAGCCTTCGCGAATCTGCTGCTGGGCCGATTCAA